>PKYU01000579.1 GCA_003132765.1 Chitinophagaceae bacterium
CAATTGCTCCTTTCAAGTCACTCGTTATAGTACCTGTTTCCGGCAATTCCGGGGAATCTATTACATTACTGATCCTCTGGTAGGATGCTGTGGCCAGTGCTATTACATTGCTCATAAACCCTATAATCAATATGGGAAATATGAGCATGGAAAGGTAACTGTTGAACGCCGCAAAATTTCCCAGGGTCATACTTCCATTGATCACAAAATGACCACCGAGTACGAGGATGCTTAAGGCAGCCATGTTCGAAGAGAAAGTGATTACAGGGATAAGGCCTGCAAAGAGCCTCAGAATAGAAAGACCATAAAATTTGGCTTTGGTATTGGCTTCCAAAAATTTGTTGTACTCCGGTTGCTGCGAATTAATAACCCTGATGATTGCTGCGCCTAAAATGCTTTCATTGATCACCTTATTCAGCCAGTCTATAACAGCTCTGCTTTGGATAAACAAAGCTCGTACTTTGCGCAGCACTACAAAAAAAGTAGTACCGATAATGGGTATAANNCATAAAGCAAGCCTCCAGTTGATCGTGATCAGTAAAATACTCGCCCCGATGATGATAAACAGGGAAGAGGTAATCGAAACGATCGCCTGCGAAATAAACAGTTTTATGGAATCAACATCTGCCGTAAGATTCGTCAGTAATTTAGAAGGATTTGCCTGCTCAATAAAGGCGGCGCTTTGTTTGGATATTTTATCCGAAAGTTTTGTTCTCAGGTCTCGCGCCACACGCTCAGATGCATAAGTCTGAATAATACTTTGGAGGTACGTAAATATAAAAATGCATGCAACCGCCGAAGAAAATTTTATTAAGAGTGGCTTATACACAAAATGGCCATTGGTGAAAGCATCAATACTCTGTGAAATAATTTTAGGAAGCCATAAATTAATTCCGTTGCCTAATAGCGTAAACAGCATCAATAGAAGGATAAGTCCGAGGTATGGACTCAGAAGGCTTAGGATGCCTTTTTTATTATTGCCTCTATATTGGGGATTTTTTTGAGGTCCGGCCATAGTATTCTTTACGTCTTCTGGTAATATGAAATCGATTTAAAAACTAATGCTTTAATATTTTATTTGGGAAACATGATGTGTTTCTCCTGAAAGGCATTTCAAGTGCTATGCCTGCAAAAACTTATCAGGAATTACTACTTCCCAGGTAAATAATTTCCAGATTTTCATTTGCGCATGTATTCAAGACATCTAAAAAAACAGTTTTCCTTTTCATGTCCTTTGACAACAATTCATCCGTATTCGAAATAATTATTCTAACTTTTTCTTCCCCTATCCAATCAAGATCGTTCAGCACCTCTTCAAGAGCATCAAGGTTTCTTCCAAAGTAGTCCGGCAAGGAAAGCTGGCGCTGTAATATGTCATAACAGTTGGATAAATGCCGGCAGGCCAGGCCTTCTAGGAATACATACCTGATGCCGTTTTCAACAAAATATTCCTTGTCAATTTTTGATATTTTACTCATTATTTGATTTCTTTAAAAGATTGGTAGTGATCATTTGTATACCAGGCATGTCCATCACTACCCGTTAGTATCCGTTCCGTGCCCCTGTTTTGCCCTTCCACTTTCGGATTTACATCCCATTCCTGGTATTCAATTGGATTACCCTGGTCGTCTACCTGGGGAACAATTTTTTCGCGGTTAGTAAATACCCTGGCACCTACATATCCATCCATGGCATGATGATTGGCGCGGATATATTTTAAAACATCATATACTTTTTGGGGAATTTCACTATTACTGTTATCTCCACCCTGATTTTTCGTGGCTGTATTTTCCGGCAGCTTGTTTTCTTGAGTAACCCGGCCTGAGGGAGCTGGGTTACCCTGCCCCGGATTGGTTGTGGTTACCTGCCGGGCAATAAAAAAACCCAAAACGACGCCAACAATAATGCCGGTTATGAATTGTGAATAATTTTTTAGCATAAGCAAAGATATATTAGGGCAAACTATTCATTCAACCAATCTCTTCAATACCATAAACACTTCATAAATAAACCCTTTGAGGAAATTCTCATTTTTTCATCAAAGCTTTCCTAACTTTATTTTCAATGACTTCATCATTTTCATCATCTTAAACTAAAAACCAACATGAGCTTAAAAAGAAGAAATTTCCTCAAACTATCTGCGGGCAGCGCTGTGGCAGGTGCAGCAATGCTTTCAGGTTTCCCGGCATTTTCATCATCGTCAAACAATAAATACACATTGCCCGGTGGATTAAAAAAATTGACGGATGATGTGGTTCCCATTAGTTTGCAGGAAAGGCTAAGCCGCATTGAAAAGGCGCAGCGGCTGATGACAGAAAATAATATAGATGCGTTGATACTTGATTCCGGTGCTTCACTGGAATATTTCACGGGGATTAGCTGGTGGCCGAGCGAGCGCACGATGGTGGCCATCATTCCGGCCCGAGATGAAGTGAAATATGTGAGCCCGGCGTTTGAAGCAACCCGCCTTCATGAACTGATAAAAATAGGCACCGATGTAAGAACATGGGAAGAAGATGAAAGCCCTTATAAAGTTATCGCACAAACGCTGAAAGATTACGGCATAAGCAGTGGCAATATCGGGATGGAAGAGCGGCTTCGGTTTTTTGTTTTTGATGGCACGAGGAAAGAAGCACCTGGATTGAATTTTGTGAGTGGAGATCCGGTCACCGTTCCGTGCAGACTAATTAAATCACCCGCTGAGATTGCGTTGTTACAAAAGGCAAACGAAATAACGCTTGTTGCAATTAAGCTTGGCGCCGATAGCATACAGGTAGGAATGTCAAACAGGGAATTAGCAGCTATCATAGACGGTGCCCAGCGGAAATTAGGTGGAGATGCAGATGGTTCCTTAGTAAATATAGGAGTTGCTTCTGCATTGCCCCATGGAAGCATAAAACCGCAGCATGTAAAAAAAGGAGATATTGTTTTGATGGATTGCGGGTGCAAGGTGGAAGGATACACTTCCGATATCACCAGGACAATAGTGTATGGAGCAGAGCCAACC
>PKYU01000052.1 GCA_003132765.1 Chitinophagaceae bacterium
TTTGCCGGTGTACTCGCATTTGGAGAACCTGAACTTGCCTGCGGTACATGGGTATGCGATGGCATTTCTGAGGTAAGGAGCGTATGGGTCACCTCTCCACCTACCTGTCCCAACGTAAACCCATTTCCTGCATGTATGGGCACCCTTCCCTGCAGGTTGGGGAGGGCGAAAGTAGTTTGACCATTGCCTCCATAGGTAGTGCCCAATAAAGAAAACAAAGCCTGGTTCTGGTTTATAGCCAATAATTGTCCATTGCAAAATGCCCAGCCTTTTGGCGGATAATTCCAGGCAATAATTTTTATTTCACATAAAAGTGGGGTATCAGCCATATTTTAAAATTTTAATATTCATAATTCTTCATTTAGAAAATATTTTCCATTAATTCTGAGAGGGGAAAACCCCAAACAAAGAAATAATATAATTGATGCAAAGAAATGGTTGCATGTTATCATGTGGTTGACTTCCACCCGTAATTCCTATAGCAGCATTATTCATTGTTAAATTCGGCGTGTTGGTAGAATAGAGCAGGTGACCGGTCGAGGTTCCCCAAAAATTTCCGGAAGGGTTATCGCTTCCACCGGTACCAGAAGAAGCAGGTACATGTGAATGGGATGGAATCTGGTTGGTATTTAATGTCACAGTTTCAGCGCCGGCTTTTTGNNATTTGGTAACCCAGCTCCCTGTCCCTGGTGAATGGGAAAACGGCCCTGCAAGTCTGGTAATCCGAAAGTCTGCTGCCCATCACCACCATAGGTGGTACCGATGAGTTGAAAAAGCGCAGCATTCTCTGCAATACTTTGAAGTGAACCATTGCAAAACGCCCAGCCATTAATCGCAAAGTTTCCTGCAAAAATTCTTATTTCACCAATGTAAGGAGTTGACATAATAATTTTTTATTTTTTGATTTAATAGAATTTATTATTTATAATATTCCGAAATAATATGGTCAATATTTGCCAATGCAAGCAAAAGAATTTCCCATTGATACCATACCATACCATGCAATACGGCAGTTATTACTTTGTTCTGAATAGCTACAGGGGAGTGATTTTTGATTGAATATTGAGGATTGGAAAGGAACGGAATCGTTGCAGTTACTATTGGTTACGGCAAGAAGACCAAACAAATTCAATTGATGTGTTTCGGGTAAGCAGAACATCAGAATGAATGAATTATAGGATAAATTTATTCCATTCTTTGCTTCAAACCTAATTTTCCGGGAATATTTTTTTATCAAAGGAAAAATTACTGAAAAAATGCCTATCTTCTTTGATCAGGGTTTTCTGAGGAATTTATCCCGGAGAACACAATAGGAAATTCCCTTTTTCAAACCATTTCAAAACGGTTACCTGCAACCACGCCTAAATGCGTTAAACGATCCGCGAGAAGAAATCGNNCAATCCCTCTTCCACATATACTATTTTGACAAGGATTTTGCCTCCATTGATGGTAGAAACGGTTATACCATTTTCTCCAAGAGCAAGGATAAAGCGCGGCTCTATTTGGGCAGATGGATTTGCCGGTAATTTTTCCGCATCAAGCAACCTGATTACCCGGTTATTCATTTTCGTAACCGCTCCTTTGTTCCAGGGGTTGCAGGCATTTACCAGGGCTATTATCGAATCTGCATCCATCGTTTGCCAGTTAATGGTAATATCCGCTGCCTGCTGCCTTTTAAAATACGTTGCCTTTTTAGCATCCTGCGGTTTGGAGGGTATTTCAATATCGAGGCTAACCATCTTTACCAGTGTGCCCGTTAGTTTGGCAGCAAGGTCTGCGAGTTTGGTTGTAAGGGTGCCATGAGTATCCCATGAATCAATCCGTACCATCTCACCCATCACCACTGCTCCTGTATCGAACTTTTCACCGACATGATGGATAGTAACACCGGCATATTTTTCCCTGTTTTTTATTTGTTGAAATACAGGATCCGGTCCGCGATATTGGGGCAACGGCCCGGGGTGTACATTAAAAAATCCTTTGGAAGGCAGGGTATAAAGAGAGGAAGGAATTTTGTATCCGAATGTCATCATTAGACCCATATTTATCTCATTTTCCTCAATAGCTTCCCTGAGTCTTTCCACAAAGGTTTCCTCTTTCAATTCAATAACCGGGATATCCATCCCTGCCAACACCAGGTCCACCGTCTCTATCATTTCTTCGAAATGGACAGGAATGGCAACTGCTGCAAGCATTTTGAAAAAAGCCAGCTCCCTTAAGGCAGGTAAGGCAAACCGTGAGTTGCATAATAATATAATCTTTATTTCACTCATTTAATAACTGAGATAAGTATTCGTCCAGCCTGAAACGGCTCCTTCTATCCGGTCTTCTTTAAAAGCGGTCCATTCCTCCACCGGATTTTCCATTGATTCAAACGTAAGGCTGCCTGAAATTGGCGAAATGGAACATTTTACTATCGGCGCAATAAAATAATTCACATCCGGGTCCAGTTTCATTTCGCCGCGGGGACTATTAATGCTCACTGCTGCCAGTTTGCCGGCTAAGTCAGTACCGTCTTCAAATTGGTCATTTGCGAGTANNCAGCTTCCCATCCGAGCAAAGAAAAAATGGAAGGGGACCTTTTTGTTTGCCGGCTGTAACTATCGGTGAAAATCCTGTTAGCATTATTTTCGAAACCCGCGTGCCACGATATATGGCCGCTTATTGAAAATTTAAATCCCTCACCAATTCCCACAAGAGCCTTTGGCTCAAGCATCATGGGAGAAACAAAAAGATTCAGTTTATCTGCTCTGTCAAAAGCGTTTAACCGCGAATACAGCAGGGAAGCAGGCAATGAATCAAAAATACAAAGGAGGGAATCGGTCTCCTTATCACCAGCTAAAAAACTGGTCAATTGGCTAATTTCAAATGCGTCATCATATTTCTGATTGTTTACAAAATTGTAGGTTATTTTACCACCCGTTTTCATAAAACTCCTGACAAAAGCAGAGGAATGGAGGTAGCCGCCATCATAGAATGTGGTGGCCATTGCAGCATTTTTTTTGCCGGACTGGCCGGCCCATTTACCGGTTAACCAGCATAACAAACCATGCTGCAGGGACAGGTTCAGGATATTCGGCTGGGGTACCCAGTTCTGCGGATAATTAGCTCCCGCGTTTACCAGCAGTACCAGCTTGCCGGAGGTATAAAACAAAGGCTTTAGTAATTCCAGTACCCTCAGATCAATGAAGGCTACCAGGATATCTGCTCCTTCAAGAACAAGCAGCTTTTCGGCCTTTTCATATACTTCCTTCTCAACGCCGCCAAAGCTGACGCTTTCCGATATAAGCTTTATTTTGTAATTCTTTAACTCCTCCTGCAGGGCAGTTTTTATTCCGTCAATAAAGTCCGGCATCATTTCAGGATGGGCGCCGGACCGNNTTAAAAACCTTGTTTTAAGTAAAAGCAATTTATTCAGAAAATAAAAGCAAATTGACAGGAATTGAAAGAATATAAAAATTTCTTTTTGTTAAATTCTTTTTGTAGTATTATGTTTTATATCCAATTTTCCACAGAATTATTTGGTTCCCCGGCCTGTTCTATTTTATTAATAACCTCAATTATTTTCAAAAACTGATTCAGTTCAGTAAATTTTTTTTATGAAGAGCAGAAGAAATTTTCTCAAACAAGGAGCGTTGGCATCAACAGCCTTGGTGGTATTAAAACCATTTGAATCTATTGCCAGCGTCACTTCATCATTTACGGGAGTGAACAGCAGCCAGCATAAACTGGTTTTCTTGCATACAGCCCATCTTGATTCATATGGTGATCATAACGTTATCCGGTATATCAAAAACATAAAGAGCAACAATAAGAATGCTATTCTGTTAAAAGCCGGACACGTGAAGAGGGAGGAATCCTACTCACTCAATTATGATGCTTCTGTAAATGATGTTAACAACACTTCTACGATCAAGGGCTATTACAAGATCATTAAGAAGGATGGGCTCAAAACCGGAATCGTATATGCTAATCCGGTAGAAAGCAATGTTATTAGTAATGTAATCATCCTGTCCACTTATTTAAAAAAAGAAAAAAAATGTACCATGGTGGTATGTCTTTCAGGCCTTGGTTATCAAAATAAAAATACCCCGGATGATTTAACGCTGGCCAAAAGCTCTGCCGATATTGATATGATTATCGGTGGGCACAGGGAAAACTTCAGCAACCATCCTTTTATCGCTTTAAACAGTAATCATGCAGAAGTCATCATTCATGCTGCTTCGAGGGATACATTTACCTGTGGCGAAATAGAAATTGATTTTGACTCACGCGGGGAAAAGAGAGGGCTAAATTTTAAAACTCATTCCTGAATATAATCGTCCTAACGCGGATTGGGAATTTTTAATAAATTACCGCGATATATTTTACTTAATCACGCAGCCATTTCAGCATATGAGGATAAGGAGCCACTTTTAAATTCACCGCATTTTTTTCATCTGCAGTTAATCCGATCCATTGCAGCATGGGGAGGCCGAAATATCTTTTGTCCCTGAAATTATCGGCTATGCTACTTCCACCACCTTTATAGCCATCATCATGAAAAACAAAATAAGGATCTATGTTCAAATGAATGCAGGCAGCATACGACCAGGCAATTGCCATCATTTCTTCCGATTCCCTGTTTTGCCTATTCTCTAAGGATGCTGCATTGAGGTCTGCCCTTTCGGCTGCAGGCACTACAGCAATATGTCCGNNCGCTTTCAATTTTTGCGAATCGGGTTTTAATGCCAATATCATTTAAAAATGACACACATTTTTTGAAATGATGATCGTGAATCGGGTGAATAATGTTATCTTCCTTTTCCATTACCTGGCAAATTTTTATTGATTATGAAGATATAAATTTTTGGGT
>PKYU01000028.1 GCA_003132765.1 Chitinophagaceae bacterium
TCGATCATCCTTTATCCCATGTCCGTTTATTACAATTATATGAGCAATAATAAGTAACCTATTACTGATCTCCCCAAAATTACAAAAGCAGAATTAAGTTTTCTAAAATAAAAGGTGGTTATTAAACAAAGGATTGCAATAAACATTGTCCTCCAATCTGAAATAGAGCTCTTTCCTATTGCATAACATACTCCCATAATTACGGCAAGGGATGCAATATTAACGGCATCCAGAAATGATGAAAACATTTTTGAATTTCTCATCTTTTTTGCCAGCGGGTTCAATAACGCAATAAATAAAAAAGAAGGTAAAAAAATGCCAATGGTAGAAACAGAGGCTCCTATNNATATAATAATGCGCCCACTTTAAGAAAAATCCAAAACAACCGGAGATTTGTTGAGTGGCTTAAATTAATTCTTGAGACCTGTAGCAACGTCAAAGAAAAAATACTTTTCATATTTGATAAAGAGATTTTATTTCTTATTTCAGCGTATAATAATCCAACAATTCCTGCCCCGAACATTACATAAATTTCATTTGCGCCAAATAAGGAAAGAATTAATGCAATACAACCAATAATACCAAGTTCAATTGTTTTTAGAGATTTCTTAGCCAACGGAAATATTGCGGCAAGTATTACAGCAATAATTGCAGGATTTATTCCATAAATGAAGGGCTTAACCTCGGGCAGTTGGCCGTACTGCTTATAAAGCCATGCTATTATTCCAACCAGAAATACAGAGGGGAAAATAAAACAAGCTCCTACGACAATTAACCCTTTCCAGCCGCCTCTGTCATGACCGATATGAATTGCCATTTCGGTACTGTTGGGACCGGGAATCAAATTTGTTATGCTTATCAGGTCAAGAAAATGCTCGTCAGACATCCACTTGCGTTTATACTCCACTTCATTCTGCATCATAGCTATATGAGCCGAGGGGCCGCCGAAGCCAATTACGCCCAATTTTAAAAATAGCTTTGCTAATTCTTTTATGTTATGATTATTTTGTTGCATTAATAGTTATTCACTAAGCATTTATGTTTTATTATTTTAAACGTAATCGAATAACGCCATAAAGCCAAAGTCCATATGAAGCTGCATATGGCAATGAAATAAAGTCAATCCGGGATTATTTGCTGTGAAGTCGATATCCATTTCCTGGAACCCACCCAACATAACGACATCCTTGATGACGCCGGATGTTGATTTACCAGCAACTTTTGTGAGTTCAAAGCTATGCCTGTGCAGATGTATAGGGTGGATATCATCTGAAGCATTACGCATGTGTAAACGATAACGCTTCCCTTCTTTTAAATGAAACATAGGCTTGGCCATCATCATATCGAAGGCAATACCGTTAATTGTCCACCGGTTAAAGCCATTATCTGCTGCCTGCTGTTTTGCAAAAAGCATCTCGATTGTTTCATCTGGCGGGGGCACCATTGTGTTATGGTTCCCGAAAATTATATAATCCCATTTATATGGCTTGGGGGTAATCCATTGAGACTTTCCTTTATGATTGGCGTATTCTACCACCATGCCCATGCCGTTACCCCGGTCATCGTCTGCCAAATCTCCCATTACCCAAACGCCTGGGTGTTTCATTTCGACGATTGCAGATATGCGCTCTGCCGTTCCAATCCATAATACAGGCACCTCAGCAGGATTCGGCACCGGGTTCCCATCCAACGCTACCACTTTAAAAGTATGACCGGGAAGTGCCAAACTGCGAATTTCTGAACCACTGCCATTAATAATATGAAAAAGTATTCGTTCACCATATTTAACCTTTAACGGTTTACCATGCCCTAACTGTTTCCCGTTTATTGTAAAAATTTTATATCCTACTTCATAGCCCTTAGGCATACCCGCAGATGCTTTTTCTGCTTTTTCCTGCATAGCTTTCAATTCAGGAATTTCTTTACCTGGTAAAAAATCCATAGCCATATCACCGCCCCGCATAAAGTAGGGTTCAAATTCTTTAAGCATAATAAATTCTTCCCTGTCATAGTTAGCAGGCTTGCTCGATGGTTCTATATAAACAGGGCCTACTTCGCCATTGTATTGTCCCGCTGCAAGATTTGCGCCGGCAATTACATGTGTATGATAAAAACGTAATCCGGAAGGCTTGGGTATAAAGATTTCCCTACGCATGCCATGAGCAGGAATATACGGCGTCCCTTCTTCTGCAGCGCCATCAACATCTACGGGCACAAACTGTCCATGCCAATGAAACTGTTCAGGCATATCGGTATCGTTGTAAATGTCAACTATGGTTCGCTCACCTTCTTTAAATCGCAATAGCGGACCTGGAAACTGACCATTATATGTAGTAGTTGAAATGATTAGTTGCGGGCCCACTTCAATTAACCCGGTCCCGATGTGTATAGTATAATCTGCACTGTCTTCCTGTAGGACACCTTTTTTGGAATGCTGTAAAATTTCAACATTCTTTTTATCTATGAGTTCAGATACGCCTGAAGGAAAGAATCCGGTTATAGATGCTATCGAACATCCCAGCTTAATGAATTTGTTGCGATCCATGATTTATGTATTTTATAATGTTTCTGAGATTGATTTTATTTATTTATTTTCTTAGACTGCCTGTTTGGGATTAATGTTATCAAAGCAATAATCCCGATAAATGAAGAAGCGGCTCCATAAATAAAAACCGAAGAATGGCTTATTCTGTCCCATAATTGTCCTGCTGTAATACTGGCTACTAATCCAGTTAACCCTGTTGTAACGGCATACCANNGGAATATTCCCTGAAAAAGACCATAGAAAATAAAAAGGGCTCCTATTAAAAACAAGCTGGAGATAAAAGCAAATCCGATATAGGAAATTAAGAAAATAATAAATGAGATTAAAAGAATAGGTTTCCTTCCGAATTTATCAGACAGGGAGCCCGCAGGGTATGAGATAAGAGCAGCAATAAAATTAAACATCGCATATACAAGCACTGTGTTAACTAATGAGAGTCCCTGATCTTTAATTTGAAGAATAAGAAAGGAATTGCTCGAATTACCAATACCAAATAAAGCAATTACGATCAGGTATTTCCAATACGCTTTTGGAAACTTGTCTATACGCAATTCAATTTTGAATTTTACTTTCGCACTAGTTTTTTTTTCTTTAACAAAGAAAATCATTAAGGCGGCTATAAGACCTGGTATTATTGAAAAATAAAAAATGTAGCGGATTTCTAGCTGAAGGCTAAAAAATAAAACAACAGTAATAAGAGGCCCTAAAAATGCTCCAAAATTATCTCCTATACCTTCAAGGCCGAATGCTTTACCTCTATTCATTTCTTCTACTGACGAAGCGATAAGCGCATCACGGGGAGCAGAGCGGGTTCCCGCACCTAAACGGTCTGAAATCCTTGCTGCTAAGGCACCTTGCCAAACGTTGGCAACTGCAATANNAAGGCTTGGAGACTGCAGAAAGAATATAGCCAAAAAGGGCAATGGATTTTCTGCTCTGCCATTTATCAGATAAATAGCCTGAAACACCCTGAATTATATTTTGTGTTGCTTCTGCAATCCCTTCAATAATTCCTACAATGCTTCCACTTGCTTTTAAATTTTGTATAAGGTAGATAGGAAAGACAGGATATAGCATCTCCGTAGAAATGTCGGCAAAAAATGAGGCACATGCCAGTAGGATTGTGCTTTTTGATAGTCCAGAAAAATACTTCTTTTGCAACAACTTCATTATTCGATTGGTTTATCAGTTTC
>PKYU01000168.1 GCA_003132765.1 Chitinophagaceae bacterium
AATGTACGTTAGAAAATTCAGGGAATTGTTCTTTGATTCCAGAAAGTTCGTTTGCCTGCATCAGATAAGAGATACTTTTACCACCACTTTTATAAGCAGTAATGCGATGTTCCAAAGCCGTATAGTGCAACCAACGGCAAAGGTCGAACTGATGTTCAACGGACAGAATTTGCATCCTGGTGGGATAAATCCGATATTTGTAAGACTTAATCACTTTAACAAAAATAATGTAAAACAAAATATAACATAACCACCAGCTTTGCTGGTGGTTTTCTAATTAAAAATAAAATCTTGATGTTTGTACTACTTGCTTTTTTTCTTCTACCTGACCCTTTTTTGCTGGCTAATAATCCGAATAAAATTTTTTAAGAAATCAGGAATTGACGGGCGCATCATTGTCGGATTATTTTTAGTCAGGGTAATTGCAGGGTTAATAAACGGTTACATAAATCTCTATTATTACCAGGGTACCGACACTGCGGGATTTCAGCTTATGGGGATAGATGAATACCATTTACTTTTTCACCAACCCGCCGAATATTTTACCAACATTTTTCAAAGCGGCCATCAAAGTGGCTATGGTAGTTTTTTAGAAAGCTCTAATTCCTTCTGGAATGATACCAGGAACAATATTATTGTGAAAATGCTTTCAGTTTTTGATATTTTCAGCGGCTTGAATTTTTTCATCAACTCCTTAATATTTAATTTCCTGATATTTTTCGGAGCAGTGGGGCTCTATAGAGTATTTATTGATATTTTTCCTGCGTCCCGTATAATTTTAATGATCTGTATATTTTTATTGCCTTCCACTGTTTACTTCAGCAGTGGAATTCATCGCGATGGCCTCATTTTCTTGTCGCTTTCGATGATTATCTATTATATATATTTTATGATAAGGAGTAAGAAATATTTATTAAGAGGGATATTGTTTACACTTTTATACATATCCTTAATAATACTACTTAGAAATTTTGTTTTCATAATACTTTTTCCTGCCCTACTGGCGTGGTTTCTTGCCGAGCAAAAACCCAATTATTCTTTTTGGGTGTTCCTGGGTGTCTATTTTTTTATTGGGACCTTGTTTTTCTGTTCAGGTTTTCTGCCCTCGGCATTCAATCTTCCTTTGCACGTTTCAAACCGCCAAATAGATTTTATTTTGATTGCAAAACGAGGGGCATCAGCAATAAATATTAGTCCTCTTTATCCAAATTTCAGAAGTTTTTTGAATAATCTGCCCCAGGCAGTAAATCACAGTTTTATGCGCCCCTACCTCACGGAGCATCTCAATTTTTTGTACACACTTTCCGGTATCGAAATACTCTTTTATGAAATATTAATTTTTCTTTTCATCTTTTTCAGAAAAAAGATCATCTCTGTTTATCCCCTTATTTATTTCTCCGTTTTTCTTACCTTTTCCATGTTCCTTGCAATTGGATATACCATACCAATTATTGGAGCCATTGTCAGATACAGAAGTATATATTTCCCTTTTTTATTAATTCCTGTGCTAAATTATATTAATTGGAACAGGTTGAAAAAATTGCCATATAGCATAACTTCATAATATTAGATTTTTATCCACAGTTATCAAAATTTTAACCACATTTGACAAAATTTCCTTGTTATTCTCAGTGATAAGACCTTTTTTTGCTGTTCTAAATCAAAAAAAATGCAATCTTTAAGACTAAATGCTCTTTACGCCTTAATTTCCAATTCCGGAACTGATAATGCTCCCGAAGCTAAAAAGATCACTGGAATTTTTGGAGAAAATGTCTTCACCCTTCAGAAAGCAAGGGATTTTCTGAGTGATGATGTTTATAAAAGTTTGAAGTCTTCCATAAAAAGCCAGCATAAAATTNNTGGGGGACCAGATTGCTTCGGGTTTAAAAGCCTGGGCAGAAGCTAAGGGCGTAACTCACTTTACACACTGGTTTCAACCATTGACAGGAGCAACAGCAGAAAAACATGATTCCTTTTTCACCTTAAAAAGTGACGGTACAGCGCTCGAAGAATTTGACGGCGATGCGCTGATTCAGCAGGAGCCTGATGCTTCCTCCTTCCCCAGTGGTGGAATAAGAACAACATTTGAAGCCCGCGGCTATACTGCATGGGATCCTTCCTCTCCACCATTTATTATTGAAATTGGTCACGGCAAGACCTTATGTATACCAACAATATTTGTTTCATATACAGGTGAATCACTGGATGCAAAGACACCACTTTTAAAAGCTTTGGTGGCGCTTGATAAAGCCGCTATAGATGTTTGTCAATATTTTGATAAAAACGTTACCGCTGTAACACCTACTCTGGGTTGGGAGCAGGAGTATTTTGTAATAGATGCAGGCCTTGCAAATGCCCGTCCGGATATAGTAATGACTGGCCGGACCGTATTTGGACATGAGCCTGCAAAAGGCCAGCAATTAGAAGATCATTATTTTGGTTCAATACCCGAAAGGATCTATGCATTTATGAGAGATTATGAAGAAGAAGCCTACAAACTCGGAATTCCTCTTCGCACAAGGCATAATGAAGTAGCTCCATCTCAGTTTGAATGTGCTCCTATTTTTGAAGAAGTGAATCTTGCGGTGGATCATAATACACTACTGATGGATGTAATGACCCGCGTGGCCAAGAGGCATAACCTTGTAGTGTTGCTTCATGAAAAACCATTTGCTGGAATTAATGGTAGCGGCAAGCATAATAACTGGAGCATGGCTACCAATACAGGTGTTAATNNCCCGGAAAAACGCCTAAGACGAACTTAATGTTCCTCACCTTCTTTGTGAATACCATCAAAGCCGTTCATGATCATGCTGATTTGCTTAGGGCATCCATTGCTTCAGCAGGTAACGATCACAGGTTAGGCGCAAACGAAGCTCCTCCCGCCATAATTTCCATATTTATCGGGAAATATTTATCTGATGTATTGTCCCAGATAGAAAAAAGAGTAGGCGACAAATTCGATGAACAGGATGAAGCCATCTTGAAATTAGATATTCATAAAAGCATACCGGAATTGCTGCTCGATAATACTGACAGAAATAGGACCTCTCCTTTCGCCTTCACTGGTAATAAATTCGAATTCAGGGCGGTTGGCTCAGCTGCTAACTGTGCGCAGCCAATGACTGTATTAAATACCATTTTGGGTGAAACTCTTGCGCAATTTAAAGTGGATGTTGACAAACTGATAGATGGTGGTGAAAAGAAAGAAGTAGCAATTATGCAGATTATTCAGAAATATATAGTTGAAAGTAAGTCGGTATTATTTGAAGGTAATAACTATAGCGAGGAATGGGAAAAAGAAGCGGCAAAGAGAGGCCTGCCAAATGTAAAAACAACTCCGCTTGCCATAGATGCTTTTGTTACAGATAAGGCAAAGAAATTGTTTGAACACCATAATATTTATACGCATAGTGAACTGGAAGCAAGGCATGAGATATTACTGGAGAATTATGTAAAAAAGGTTCAGATTGAAGCCAGAGTAATCGGTGATTTAGCTACCACCTATATTCTTCCTGCAGCCATAAAATATCAGAATGTCCTGGTTGCTAATATCAAGGGATTAAAAGATATCGGAATTGAAGAAAGCGGATATGTAAATCAAAAGCATATCGCAAAGAAAATATCAGAACATATCTCCAACATTAGTACTG
>PKYU01000386.1 GCA_003132765.1 Chitinophagaceae bacterium
TCCTCGCATGTGTTTCTTCCAATCACGAAATTGCGCAGCGCATTATTCGCAAAACTGCAAGGTTGGCTTCGTACTATAACAGCCAGTGGTATGTATTATATGTGCAAACCGCAAAGGAATCAGTGGATAAAATTCCTTTGGCTGCACAACGGCATTTAATCAATAACTTTAAAAATGCAACGGAGTTAGGAGCTGAAGTTATACAGAAAAAAGAGGATAATATAGCGGCTGCAATAATGGAAATGGTAAATGAGAAACAGATTACTACTATTTGCATTGGAAAGCCGCATTTAAATCTTTTTCAGATTATTTTGAGGACAAGTGTATTTAACCAGTTATTAAAAACGCTTTCAAAAAACAACATTGATATAGTAATATTTTCATAATGGCTTTAAACGTTAAAAATAAAATAAGGCTTGGTACATTATTTCTTTTCCTGCTGCTGATAGTAACAGGCGGCGTAAGCATTTTTTCTATGTCAAAATTAAAGGCGGAAGGAAGCAATATATTACAGGACAATTATGAAAGCCTTTCTTATTGCCATACCATGCAGCAACAATTAAATTCACTGGATACTTCGTATGCACAATCGGTTAAACAATTTGAATCTGCATTGACAGAACAGGAAAATAATATTACTGAAAAAGGCGAACGGGAAGCAACTGATTCTGTAAAAATATATTTCAATAAACTAAAATCCGGAGATACTGCGAAACAAACGATAAAAATTTTACAGTTTGAAATACAAAAAATTCTTGCTTTAAATATGAATGCTATCACGCTTAAAAATGCAAAGGCTCGGGCTACTGCGGATAAAGCGCTCACCCTGATTCTTTTTTTAAGCAGCCTTGTATTTATTATTTCATTTACATTCCTGATAAATTTTCCATCGGTAGTTACAACGCCGATTAAGCAACTAATGGGGGCAATAAAAGAAATAGGCGATAAGAATTATCAGCATCGCATCCATATTGAAAATAAAGACGAATTTGGCAAGTTAGCTGATGCATTTAATGATATGGCAGAAAAGCTCCAGTATTTTGAAGGTAGCAACCTCAATAAAATGCTGTTTGAAAAAAGACGTGCAGAAGCTGTTATTAATAGCTTAAAAGATGCCAGTATAGGGATTGATAAAGAGAATACTATATTGTTTGCCAATAAACAGGCGCTTCAATTGCTGGGGCTGCAGGCAGAAGAAGTAGTAGGTAAAACGGTGAATGAAATAAGCAGAAGGAACGACCTTTTCCGGTACCTCACGGAAGATGAAAATTCAAAATCTTTCAAAGTAGTGATTGGTAACCACGAAAATTTTTTTACAAAAGAAATAATGGAAGTAACCGAAGGGGAAACAAAAAATAAGGTAATTGTTTTGAAGAATATCACTTCTTATAAAGAGCTTGATGTTGCCAAAACAAATTTTATAGCAACCGTATCACATGAATTAAAAACGCCGCTGGCCTCATCTGATTTCAGTCTCAAACTACTGATGGATGAAAGAACAGGTATATTGTCTCCTTCACAGAAAGAACTAATTGAAAACCTGAAAGCTGATAATAAGAGAATGCTGAAAATTTTGAGTGAGCTTTTAAATATGTCCCAGTTAGAGTCGGGCCGCATTCAATTGAACATTCAAAAGATAAACCCTGCCGAAATAATAGAGAGTGCAGTTCAGGCTGTGGGGGCAAATGCCAAAGAAAAGGAGATTAATATTGAACAAGACGTCCCGGCTGATTTGCCTCTTATTGAGGTTGACGCCGATAAAACTACCTGGGTGTTAAATAATTTTTTAACCAATGCAATAAAGTATTCATCCAATAAAAGCATTGTAAAAATTTCCGTAAGGCGGCAAAATGGAGCCATTCGCTTTTCTGTTACTGATCATGGGCCGGGAATCAATGAAGAATATTTACCCAGGTTATTTGAGCGATACTTTCAGGTTCCCGGTTCTAAAGAAAAGGGAACAGGATTGGGACTTGCCATTTCTAAAGAGTTTATAGAAGCACAGCATGGAAGCATTTGGGTAGAAAGCGAGATTGGTACAGGATCTATTTTTAGTTTTCAATTACAAATTGAGCAAATTTAAATTTATTACCGGCCTCAATAGAATCTAACCATCTTATTTTCTCAACTAAGAAAATAAGTTTACTAGCTGCAGGGTAATGCGTTGCAACGTCCACGAGCTTTCTATAACGCAGTATTCGGATATCCGGCAAGTCTGATTCTCAAATCTATTCAGTATCTTTTATAAATTGTTTCATTCAAGGTAAATGGAAATGCGTTTATATAAATTATCATCCAAACCCCTATGCAGTAGCATACCAGAACCTCTTATCATTCTTATCTTTTGGTAGCCTTTTATCTTAATTGCCTTCCTGGAAATATTTTACAAATCATACCTCGCTCAATCAGGTTTGATTGGAATCATAGGGATATTGAAGATTTATTCGGTTACGATTGGTTCCTGGAGAATAAAGACCTTTTTCATACCCTTCAAATGGTAGCGATTAAGTCGATATTCCTTTTAATAATTCAATGATAGAAGCTGTAAATAAACAATTAAAGTATCGTTTTCTCTATCATCAAAAAATAAATGACTATTTCTGGTTTGGCGAATAAGTAGATAAAGCAATATTAGATTATAATGGCCGTCCACACCACGTTTTGAATGGCTTAACTCCTATAGA
>PKYU01000542.1 GCA_003132765.1 Chitinophagaceae bacterium
AGCATCCGAAGAGTCGTATGAATCGAGAGGTTGAGGTCGGTTCTGTGAGGAGCAAGGGGTGAAATCCCCCCTGCTTACTCGACTAGCAGCAGTCATGTGATTCTAAGAAGGCGTGAGTTTCGATATTTAAATTATGTTGCCGAGTACCTGATAAGGTCATAAAATGTTTTCTTGTAAGTTTCTGATATAGGAATGTATATATTGTCGATTTTTATACGGTCCCTTTCAACTGATTCAATTTTATCTAATGATACCATAAAGGATTTGTGAACCCTGCAAATAATAGCGGGAGAAATCTCCTTTTCAAAATCATTGAATGTTTGCAGCGTCATTACCCGCTTATTAATGATATGAATTCTGCGATAGTCTTTCATGCCTTCGATGTAGAGTATTTCACTTAAAAGAATTTTTTCAAGGCGATATTCTGTTTTAACGAAAATAAAGTTCTTATTGTTTATTATTTCGTTCTTTGATAAATTACCCTGAGCCCTATCAACCGCCTGTACAAAACGCTCGAAGGTATAAGGCTTCAACAGATAATCGCATATCTGCAAATCAAATCCCTTGAGAGCATATTCCTGATAGGCGGTGGTAATTATTACCTGGCTGTTAATTGTTGCTGACTCTAATAACCGGATGCCTGATATTTCACCGATGTTGATGTCTAAAAAAAGTAAATCCACCTTATTGGATTTTAAAAAAGCCAATGCTTCAAGCGCATTGTTAAATGTCGCTAGAAGATTTAAAAAGGGTAGCTTAAAAATAAAACCTTTGGCCCGTTCGATGGCTAAAGGTTCGTCTTCCACTACAATACAATTAATTTTCATAGTTAATAAAGTAATAATTCAACCTTATAAAGCTCGTTATTATTTGTGATTGTCAATTTATGTTTGCCAGGATACAATAATGATAATCGTTTTTTAATTATTTCACTCCCAAGGCCACTATGTGCAGAGTTGATTTGGGCATTTTGATTAAAAGAGTTTTCACATTTGAATATCAAAGTTTCGGGTTTAATTTCGAGATTAATATTGATTGCATTTTCTGCTTCTTTATTTTCTGCATGTTTAAAAGCATTTTCAATGAAGGGAATCAAAATCATTGGAGGTATCATAAAATTGGCAGCGTCACCTTTTAGAGAATAATTGATGTAATGTTCATTGGTGGTTCTTATTTTTTGCAGTTCAATGAATTTTTCAATGTAAGTAAGCTCTTTGTTTAAAGGAATTTTTGGCGGCTTTGTTTCATAAAGCATAAATCGCATAATGTCTGATAGCTTGTTTAAATATTCAGATGCTCTTATTGCATCTTTAGTAATCAGTACATCAATATTATTAATAGTGTTGAATAAAAAGTGCGGATTTATCTGCGATTTCAGCATTGCCAATTCCATTTCATAATTTCTTTTGTTTAACTCGACCTTAATTTTTATATCATTATACCAATTTATAAATCCTTTCATAATTAATCCAGTTGCACCATTTATTAGCATGATAAATGCCAGTAACAAACAAATGATAACAACATCACCGAATCCCCAATTTATTCCTTGATTATGAAATACAATATAAATGCTTAGTTCTGTAATCATAGAACCAGCAAAAGCGAATATGCCGGCTGACAAAAACAATTTTAATATTTTTTGCTTTGTCAAAAATTTTTTAAACAATACGGAATAAAATGTATAAAAGCCAAATACCCCGGGAAGAATTGTGCTCCATCCAAATGGCTTAAGGAATAAGATACGAAATAAAAGCCCGACTGTTATATGCATCTTGCCTAAATTTAATATCATGAAGAACATGGTGAGTAATGATAAATACATTACCCAATAACCTGTATGTAATAAAATAATAACTGGCTTTTTCATTTTGTTATGGTCTAATTTTGAAAGTCAAAAATATAAAGCGCAACATTATATCGCATTTGTATTCTGCTAAACAATGAAGATTGTCTGTGAAATGTCCGATAACTCCCGTAAAAGGAGGACGTCGGTTGGTTGCTCCTAACATCTACGGCTTGCTATTGTGCTGGAGATTTATATTTGTCAGCCCATAATGTTAGCCCAATTGAAAAACTATTGATGAAGATATGAACAAAAGCCCAAATGAATTACTTCCGCCCGATAATAGATGATATCGATATGAAAGCCCATTGTCATTATGTCCGCCAGCATTGGGGCCACGTGTTATGAGCATAGCTTTTTATTCAAGCTATCTCAGAAATTAAATTTTTCTTTTAATTTCTTTGCAAGGCTATCTTCAAATCCATTAGATGATTCGTATATAATTTGCCCTTCTTCATCTATGAGAATAAATTTGGGAACACCTGTAACATCATACATTTTTTCGACAGCATTATTTCCCACAAGGTCTGTGAAGATTAAACCTTTNNTTTATTCTTAACTAATAGCCTGGCACTTTCCAAACTTTTTTCTTCGGACATGATACCAAGAACCATTAATCCTTTGTTGCTATATTTTTTAAATAATTCCTCTATCGCAGGCATTGACTTAACACAGGGGCCACACCATGTTTCCCAAAAATCAATCAGAATTACCTTGCCCTTTAAAGAGCTTAATGAGACCTTCTTACCACTAAAGCTGTTCAATGTAAAATCCGGAGACTTTTTACCTACAAGACCTTCAGTAGGTTTTTCTTCCGGTGTTTTTAAGGTATACGAGATTAAGAAATTTTTATCATCAATATTTTGAATGGTGGTGTCATTTATTTTGATATTACTTAAAATGTAAATCCCAACTTGTCTCCTGTTAAGACTTATTAAGGAACTGATTATTTTTATTGGCAGATGAGTTAATGGGTCAAGATAAATCAGCTTAAAATGGTCTAAACTATTGTTTGCTACATCATCTTTATAAACAAGCTTAATGACAACAGTATCTTGCGCATTATACGTTTCGATTTTAAAATAGCCTGTGTCAGCATTCATTATATCCGGCACAACCATTTGTCCGCCTGTAAATCCTAAAATCCAAGTACCAGGTTTCCGTATAATAGTATAGCTTTTCGATGAGTCATTAATAAGGAACATTTGATGCCCATCATTTAAATCGTTTTCCTCTACATCATAACGCAACCCAAGGAAATCAAAACCAAATAAGCTATCATTTGAATCTCTATGAATAATGCATTTGCCTTTGTTATTCCAAACATCCCCTGTTGTAAAGGTATCAATTCGTTGAACGTCATAGGAAACAGTTTTTATCTTATCAATTGCAGTTACATAATCTTTTATAGTTTTATTATTAGTCTGTCCAAAACTTGTTATTGGTTTTAGAAAAAGAGACAAGAAGATTACGAAAAGGAATTTCATATGAATTTCTATATCAATAATAAAACGAATAGATCCGTATAAAAGATACCACATTTGTAATCTATTTGAAATATTTATTTGGTTAGGTGCGTCAAAATAAACCTGCGTACAACATTTAGAAAAGTATCAGAAAAGCCCCTTAAAAAATCCTCGTAATTAAAATTAGCTTACGGGNNTTCGGGGTAATCTTTGGCAAATTAAGGCTAAATTGAATCTGATAATAGTACATAAATTTGATGAGGCTTTATTTTTCTTTCGGCATTAATTAGATTTGATTTTACTGTTGCTTTTATCTTTATGAAGGAACCCACTCTTTGTTTCCGTTGTTTTTCGTTTATTCTTTTCAGTTATACTTTGGGTTAAAATCCACCATCCATTCAATACCGAATTTGTCTCTAAACATTCCAAAATATGAACCCCAAGGACTGTCGCCAATAGGCGCTTCAATATTTCCGCCTGCTGAAAGTCCGCTAAATAATTTGTCGGCTTCTTCACGACTTTCTGCACTAATAGATATCTTAGACCTGTTTTCATTTTCACTTACTTGTCCCATACTTTCAGGAACGTCATTGGCCATTAAAATGTTTTTGCCAATTGGCAATGCAATGTGCATTATCTTATTTGCATCATTTTCCGCTACTGGATATTCAGGGCTTGATATATCTTTGAAGCGGATAATCTTTGCGAACTCTCCGCCAAAAACTGATTTGTAAAAATTGAATGCCTCTTCGGCATTTCCGTTGAAGTTAATGTGCGGATTGATAAGTGCCATAATTTATATTTTTTAAATTGTTTTTTTTTCTTATTCCAAATGTCTGAGCGCAGGGTGTCGCAATACAATGACGGCTAACTATTGTATTTCCGCGTAACATAAGCCACCTCTAATGTAAAACAATTTCAGTTATGCTTTGAATCCTAATAATTTCCACCAAAAACCGCGGTTCATTGCCAATAGCACAAATACAAATTTGTCTGGCTTTGTTAAAATGCTGATTTTTGTTTTTCTTCATTTAACAACCCGATATATTTGAAATGAAGTTTTGGATGTCATTCTTGTAAAATTAATAAAGGATTCAAATTTATCCTTTAAGCCATTTGGCTATGTATTTGTCCAGTTTCAGCAAATGTTTATTGGCCTTCAATATATCAAATATATAAGGGTCGTATTTCGTAGGGAACCATTGAACCATTCCTTGTGTTCAGGGTGATTTTTGTCCTTCAGGATTTCCAGAGAATCGTAAAATGAGTGCAGACCTCCGCAATCTTCTGGTGGGCATCTCATTTCTCCACCAATGCACACTGGATATTCATCCTTATCACACGAGAGAAAATTTTGAACCTCAATTTGATGCAGCCAGCCATCACCAAAGTCGTATTCATAGCTCAATGTTTCCCCAACGGTAATTACATCCACGAGCTTAATGTCCCGTGAATTCAGCAGTTCATTGCTCCCATAGTCTTCCATACTGTCTTCGGATATTTCCCCAATCCTGTATCCTTCTGTGTTAAATCCATATAGATGGTAGTTCTGCCATCCCATTGTTATTTGAATGATATGATGAAGCTCAAAAAATGTGGTTTCACGGTGAACCTGAATTTCCCTCCAAATGCTGGGGGATGAATTCATCAGTGATATCTTTATTTGAATTATTTCGTCCATTATCAAATGTAAATATTTGGAGCTAAATGATAATACAAGGCTCAGCCAAATCTGTTTGCCCATTGGAGTTTATGTCCCGCGTATTAATTGCCATTATCTAACAGAGCCTCCTGAATCGAGAGGGTCACTTATGGGTTCTGGGTGGAGCAGGGGGTGAAATCCCCCAGTTTACTCGACTGCACAGTCCCACAGAATTCCCTCTGTCGGATATGGAGCTGGGATTTGTGCTACCGATGATTGTAACTTCCTTCAAGCCCCAATTGAACAAACCTTTTGTTGCCTGCATGTGCTTCTCTCTACGAAGCTTTTATCGTCCCGCTTTTTTTGCCGCTGCTTCAATCCATTTTCCCATATTGTTGTATCCATCGTCATCAACCCAATCATAGCAAGTATAGTCCGTACTGAAATAAACGGCAGTGCCATTTGGAGTTTTACCGATTTCCCCAAATTGATTGGAGCCCTTTGTTGTGGTATTACCATTGATGTCCTTATTTTGATAAATGTAAATACCCAACATGCCATTCCCATTAGCATAGCTTTTTTGTAGCTCATATTTTACATAAGGTCGGTTAGAAGTATCTGAACCTATTAATACAACAGTTACAGTTGTTCCTATAAGTTGTTTATCAATCCAATTCTTAATTGCAGTTTCTCCTTCTTTTTCAATTTTTTCAAAGTCTGCTGCATCAATGAAACCAGCAGCTTCTTTATCGTCTTTTGTAATCCAACTGTTTCTTACTTGCATTGCCCTCCATACATCGTTCTTGTAGTGAAAGCTGAAAAATGATTTTCTTGCCATTGTTATTTTGTATTAGTTAAAAATTATTTTGTAAAATACTTATTGCTTTAAGAATTTGATTTACCAACTCATCATCAGTTTTTGATTTGTCGCCAATCTGTTTTAGAGCATCTAACAAATCAGGATTGTTCGGATAATTATAAAGTAATGGCGAAGCCATCACTTTATTCCAAAGTTCTTCCGAAGCAAATCCTGTTGCTCCAACAGGTATAGGAATAACTTTCTGCTTTACTGCAACTTCAAAATCCTCAATCATTCCATTTGAGAGTTTCCACTTTCCTTTTCCATCATCTTTATTTCCGAATATGAAAAGTGCTATGCCTGCATGTTTCATCATTTCAGTTCTATACTCCAAATTTCTATCTGCTTTACTCTGTTTTCCAGTAACAGCTAATGGAAACGGTCTTAATACAAGTGCATCGTCAAGGTGTCTGTATTTAGTAGTAAAAACAAACTCTAATGCACCGCTAATTACAATCCTACCAATCCCATCTCCTACGCCTGATACTATTTTGTATTTATCTTTTGAAATTGCGTAACTAAGTTTGTGAACAAAGGAAAATACCTCACTTTCTGTCTTCGGGTCGTAAACTTTTGCAGCACCTGAAATGAAAATGTTTGAACGCAAAACTTTTATCTGAATTGCTGAAAGCACTTCCGTGATTTCAGAGTAGTCGTCAATTAAAAGTGCATTGATTGAATAACGCCTTAGGTCTTTTATTTTTAGTTGATACCTTATTTCAGCATAGTGAAAATCAGTTTCAGTCGTGAAGTCCTTACGATTAATTCTTTTAAAAAAACAATAATGGTCTCTTTGGTTTTGTCCAAGTAAAATTCTTATTCGGCTAAGAATGTATTCAAGGTTTGGGTCGTCAAAACTGAAACCAATAAATAAAAATGTTTTGGCTACTAAGTCGCCTTGTAAAGCTGTTGTGTAAAGCGGTCTTTTCTCATTGTATCCTTCGTAATCATCTTTGGTCAGGATTGCTTGGTCAGGGAGTGAAAGATCACCGTGCATTTTGTAAACTACAGCATCTCTCCTTGGAATATTAATAGATAAATTTTCTTGTGTGATTTTGGCATCAGGCGTTTTGCCTTCTTCTTCAATCGCTTTCTCAATGAGTTTGTCGTAGTTAGTTGTCCAATAAGTTTGTATTGGAAGTGCCGCAAGTATTTTATGATTTGGAGTTACAGATGTCCCTTGTGTAAACTCGTCAATCAATAGTTGGTTAAGCCGGTGTCGATTTTTGCCCTTTTCGTTGTAATGGTATTGAGCAATAGCGATTAGGTCATTCTCTTTATCAATGTCAAGGTTAAGGTCTTTTGCAATGTCCCTCAAAAGATTTTTCCAATCCACAAAACCTGCCGGAATGGAAAGTCCTGCGCCTGCAAAAATAGCTGCATTATTTTCTTTAATTGCCTTTGTGTAGGTGTCAACAAAACAACTAAGACGTTGTTCCATTTTAATGTTTAAGTTTCGATTGCAGATGGTCTCGATAACATTGCAGGCAACGGCAGTTCGTCTAAGAACCTCCGTTGCAGACAAATATAATTCAATTTAAGTGTCATTTTCGGCGGAGTTCATTTCATTCTATGGCAACAGGTACTTGGACCGTGGGATACGTCACGGCTACCTGGTAAATGCGGCGCAGTTGCGTAACAGGGGCTCTCCAAAAATCAAAAGCAAAAAATTACCGATGAAAAATCTGCATAACCCCGTTTGCCATTTTTATTTTCCTGAAAACGAATCTTGTTTTTGGGTAAGGGATGTTAGGCATAGCCGGCAATTAATTACAAGCCAGCAGCATCAGGAGCGGGTATATACCTATATAGCCATCATCTCAAAACTCATACAAAACACCTTACAACTACAGCCACCACTTTGCTGGCGGTGTCGCTGAACATCGTATTGCAAAAAGCCCCGAGCTCAAAGGACCAGGGCTTTTTTATTTTCTTCAATCAGTTTAAAATTCGGGGCTTTCTTCAATACGCATAATGTTGTACGTTCGCCCTTTGTCTTAGTTAGAAGTTACCTATAATGGCTATAAATAAAAAAGCTTTTGGAGTTTTCCAAGGGCTTTTGATGAACTTAAAATACAATTCGGGTTTTTAAACATTTTTATACTAATAATAATTTGTCATGTTGATTTAAACGTTGTTGATATTTTTTGAATATCAGCATCAGGTTAGTTAAGTTTTTTTAATGTATCTGCTGTTACGTCATTCCAAACAAATTCTACAAATTGAATACTCTTGTTTGTTTTGGGAAATCTCATTCTGTAATCATTTCTTCCGTCCATTGAAAACATTTGATTACCAATGTAAGACATTTTCTGTTTTCCGCTTTCTGTTGTGTAGTAAACAAAACCATTTTCCTGACTTATTTTTTTCCCTTCTGCATAGTTGCCAATTATTGAATTAATAAATTGTACTGAAGCAATTTCAGGATGCAACTGTGATTCATATTCAGGTATCATCCATTTGTAAATATTATTCTCTCCCTTCTTTGCTAATATCTGACATACCTCTACAATCGTTTTAGGAAGCGCATCGGTAGCAGTTGTTTTAATATCGGGTGTTACTCCAACTCCGTCACAGTTAGTTCCTGTAAGTGCATTTACATTTATAGCAGTTGGTATCATCATGTAAAGTTTCTCGTTGATTATAAACCTTGCACCAGGGTTTCCTTCTCCATGTGTTTGTTCGCCAACAATTGTTACTCGTTTAAATTGTTGTAATCCGTATGAAAAAGATTCCGCGGCAAATGAAGTATTTTTACTTACAAGAATGTAAACTGGAATATTGACTGGAACTTTTTTTATAAGCGGATCTTTTGTTGTCCAAAGTTCAACTACTTCGTTATTGATTCTTCTTTTAAACACTCCTAACTTTGTTGAGTCAGGCAGAAAATAACTCATAATAAAATGGACTGTTTCTGCACTGCCGCCCCCGTTTTCCCTTAAATCGAAAATAATAGCGGAGGAGTTGGAAATAAAATTCATTGCGCTTGCAATAGGTTCTTTAGAAAATTGAAGTTCCTCGAACTTGTTGAATTTAAAATACCCAATGTTGCCGTCTAACCTTTCAACTTTTTTCAAAAAGAAATTTTCATACTTTACCATATCCACAAATTCAGCGGGTATTTTATCCGGCTTTTCTGCGGTATTATTTTGAGTAGCTTTTATTTTTTTTACATATTGAGGTCCGTAAAAAATATCAAGATGGTGGCCGTTGCCCGACAATTCAAAATCTTTATTCAACACTTCCAGAAAATCAAATAGTGTATTGAAAGAAGAATATTCTTTATTGTCAAACTTCCTTTGTATAACAGATTCTATTTTTGCTATTCGTTCAGGGAAAATATAATTTTCCTTTAGTTGAGCATAAGCTGTATTAATAAGAACTTGCTTTTGCTGGTCGTTAATTTTTTCATTGCCATTATCGTTTTGAGCAAACAGGTTGCCCGAACAGATTATTACGGAGACGGCTACGCCAATGATAATTTTTTTGAATGGTATCATGATTTTATTTTCTTAAAATGATTAAATTTTGTTTTGAAGAATACGGTAATAGATAAAAAATGCAATGGAAGTGAACACGAGAATAATTCCTAATGCAAAATATCCCGATTGGTTTACCAAAACTTCTTTGCAAAAGTGAATGATGATAAATGAAATGCCAAGTGATAAACAAATCAAAAAATATTTAAGCGGTTGAAGTTTTAATACGGCATTGCTTTCTTTAAAAACCCGAATTAAAGTTTCATCAGCAATACCTTTCTCAACCATTTTTAATTTAAGCTGCTGGTCTGCCCTGTTTTTCAATACGGTTACGATTGTATTCAATAAGAGGATAAGAAAAAGCATCGGGATGCCGAATTCAAAAACTTTGTCAGGTATCAGTTTAAGTTTATCAGGGTCGTAAGTCAGCGTGTTATGAACTACCGTATCTTGTGCGTTGCAAATTGCAGTAACCATTAAGAAGGGAATGGCGAGGACATATTGTTTGTTTCTCATTTTATTTTGATTTTGATAAATCAGACAGGGAAGCATTATAAAAGTTGCAACGGATTGAAAAAATGTTTTTCTTAATGGAACTGCAACTTTACTCACCTTTGTCTGTCAGATGCTTGGGTAAGTTGGCTCACTANNACATGAAATTGGAAGTTGATGAAAAGGTATTGGTCGAAGCAGTTTTATTGAAAGACAAGGCTGCATTTGAGAAACTAATCCGACAATATGAAGGGTTGGTAATTCATATTGTTGTGCCTCTAATAAAAAATCAAAATGACAGAGAAGATATTTGTCAGGATGTTTTTTTAAAGGTGTTTGAAAAGCTGCACACTTTTCAATTTAGGTCAAAATTATCTACATGGATTGGTAATATCGCTTACAATACTTCAATAAACTTTTTACATAAGAAGAAAAACATTTTGTTGGATGATATTTTCAAATCGAATAATGATAACGATTCAGCTACTTATGAAAATTTCATAAGTAAAAATGAAAATCAAAGTCCAGAGAGAATTTTAATCCTGAAAGAAGAAAGTAAACTGTTAGAGGCAGCTGTAGGCAAGTTGCCTCCCATTCAAAAAACTTTGCTGCTGCTTTTTCATCAAGACGGATTATCGCTTGATGAAATAAGTGTGATAATTGAAATGCCTCTGAATACTGTAAAAAGTCATCTGTTCAGAGCAAGAATAAATTTAAAAGAAATGTTATTTCAACATAAAAATTAAAAGCCATGAAAGAACTCAATCACTGTACAGAAGAAGATTTTCAAAGCTACTTTGATAACAGTTTTACAGGCGATGTAAATTCTTTAGAAAATCATTTACAGGAATGTGAACTTTGCAGCAAAAATTTTAAAGCATATTCTTTAGTATGGTCATTCGCCAAAAATGATTTGCAAACTGAACCTTTGAGAATAGATTTGGCTTACTGTGTGGCAAATAAAGTTTTCGCCATAAAAGAAAGCAAAGCCGTCTTTGAAAAAGTTATGTATGCGATATTTATTTGTTTAGGCATAGTTTTTTTGTTTTTGTGTTTTAATTATTTCATTGCCCACTCAATACCAACTCCCTTTATTTTGTTGGCAATTCCTGTTGGCTTATACCTTTGGCTGAATTATAAAGAAATAAAAATAATTGAGCAGAAGTTTGCTTTATATTAAAGAGTGAAATGTGCGGTGGGCTGTCAAAGTTTTGATTGTCGGTTGATATGGAAACTGTCGCTGGTTAGGGTGATGTACAACGTTCAGGTATTTGCGATGGCAGGGAATTAGTATTCCGTCCGCTGATAACCGAAGTTGATTTTTGTTTCAAAAGTTGAAGATAAAATTTATTGCCAAATAGAATTCCGTCGCCTTGAGAACTGCAGCTGACTAAAGATTTACTGCCGATTGCTATTCCGTCGCCCCTGCTATTGCAAATACTTTTGTTCAAGCAACACCTTCGGTG
>PKYU01000095.1 GCA_003132765.1 Chitinophagaceae bacterium
GCTGTAAACATTATATAATATAATTTTCGAATCCGGAATTTTCTTAGTCAATGCGATTGCATATTCAGCAGCATTTACTGAAGTATCTGAAAAATCAACCGGAACTAAAAATGTATTCATAAAAAATTTCTTGCAAAAGTAAATAAAATCCAACCTTTAAAAAATTATGACAATATCGAATATTTTCACTTAAGAAAAGTGAGGCTGTGAAAAATGTGTGTATAATTAGGAAAAACAAAACATAACAACAACAAATTCTTAATAACAGAACCGATATATTTGCCTGCTTGTAAAAATACGTGTACAAACCGCCCTATAAATAAATTCAGAAACAGTGAGATTAAAGAGCCTTGAAATTAAGGGTTTCAAAAGTTTTGCCGATAAAACTATCCTAAACTTTGATGAAGGAATAACCGGAGTGATTGGTCCCAATGGATGTGGGAAAAGCAATATTGTGGATAGTATTCGCTGGGTTATTGGCGAGCAAAAAATATGATNNCGGAATTTACTACCAACAGAATTTAATACAGTTACCATTACGCGTAAGTATTATAAGAACGGGGAAAGCGAATATCGATTGAACGATGTGAGCTGCAGGCTAAAAGATATTCATAACCTTTTTATGGATACGGGTGTTAGCACTGAAAGCTATGCTATTATTGAATTAGGCATGGTTGACGATATTATTAAAGATAAAGAAAACAGCCGCCGTAGAATGCTGGAACAGGCAGCAGGAATATCGATTTATAAAACGCGGAAGAGGGAAGCGAAATTAAAACTTGATGCCACAGAGCAGGATCTGGCCAGAATCGAAGATTTACTATTTGAAATTAATAACCAGCTTAAGACGCTCGAAAGCCAGGCTAAAAAGGCAGAGAAATATTTTGAAATAAAAAAGGAGTACCGTGAACTAAGTATTGAACTGGCAAAGGCCAGTTTGGAAGGATTCAATATCACCTATAAAAATTTAAGTGAACAACAAAAAACAGAAACCGATAAAAGGGTGCGGCTTGAAGCTGAAATAGCAACGCAGGAGGCGGAGATTGAAAGGGAAAAAGCGGGGTTCATAGAAAAAGAAAAAGCACTTCAGCAACAACAGCAATCTTTTAATGAATTGAATAGTACAGTTAGGGAACGGGAAAATGAGAAGAATCACAGCCTACAACGCCTTGAATACCTAAATGAACGGGAAATCAGCCTGAGGGATTTTTTGGATAAAGCGGAAGAACAACTAAAAGGAATTGAACAAGGGATTGTTTTTACCAAACAACAAATTGGAGATGAAGATGCAATATTCAGTCAACAAAGGCAAAAACTTGATTTATTAAAACAGGACGCAGAGGATNNTTTCCGAGTTGAGCAAATTTCCATGCAGCGAAATCATTTCGCTGCAGAAAAAAAAGTGGCGGTTGCAGACACTACTATACATAATCTTCAGCGTAACATAGCGCAAATTGAGGAAGAACAAAACCAGCGAAAAGCGATGCTGGAAAAACTTGAAATTGAGAAGCAACAAAAAGATGAGGAACTCGAGGAAAAAAATAGTTCGCTTCAGCAATTGAAGCAACAAAATGCCTTTACCAAAGAACAGATTCTTGAAACCCAGTCTACTCTTGAAAAGCTTAGAAGTGAGCTTGCCGAAGAAAATCGTATCCTGGATGCAAGACAAAACGAGAATGACTTGTTGAAAAGTCTTATTGATACGATGGAGGGATACCCGGAAAGTGTAAAATTCCTTCATAATAATAAAGACTGGAATTATAAGGCGCCTATCCTTTCCGATGTTATATATGTAAAGGAAGAATTTCGCACTGCTTTGGAAAATGTGCTTGAGCCATATCTAAATTATTATGTAGTAGAGGATCTACGGGAAGGGCTTACAGCTGTCCATCTACTGGATGAAAATAAGAAGGGGAAGGCAAATTTTTTCCTCCTGGATAAGTTGCGGGAAATTGAAAATACAATCGAAACCAATCTTCCTTCCGGATCTATTTCTGCACTATCAGTTGTGGAGGTTGATGAAAAATACAAGCCGCTGGTTAATTATCTTTTAGCCAATGTTCTCATAGCCGAAAATGAAGAAGCGTTAGGAGATAGTAATGGTTATATTTTGCTTGAAAAGCATGGCAAGTATGTAAAAGGAAAGTATTCTCTTACAGGCGGAAGTGTGGGATTGTTTGAGGGGAAGAAAATCGGACGGGCAAAGAATCTTGAAAAACTTTCAGCTGAAATAACTCTTCAGCTGGAAAAGGTAAATTCACTGAAATCCATCATAGGCAAGAGATCCATTGAAGTGATTGCCTTTAACGAACAACTGAAAGAAAATGCAATACAACAAACACAACAGCAGATTAACGAGTTAATTAATACTTCATATTCCATAAAGAATAAAATTGAAAATATACTATTTCAGCATGATACAGCTGCAAATCGAATGGAAGAACTAAATCAGCAATTACATCACAATCATGCTGAAATAGATGAAACCCGACTGCGTCTCCAGTCTTTGACAGGCGAGGTTGAACAACTGGATGGCAAAATAAAAATAGCAAGTGATGAATTCGTAAATTCTGAAAATACATACAGTGAGATAAACGCTTTGTTTAATGNNCAGGAAAGCAAGCTCAATTCTCTGCACCAGGAACTTACTTTCAAAACGAAGCAATTTACAGATTTGTCTACCCAGGTACAATCCAGCCACCTTCAATTAAAAGAAGCATTGGAAAATATTACCGTAACCAATGAAGGGCTAAAGCAACTCGAAGAAACCATGTTTTCTATGATGAGAAATAAGGATGCAGAAGAGAAGAAATTGAACGAGGCAGACCAGGCATATTATAACTTAAGAAATGAACTGAATGATAAGGAAAGCGGGTTGCGCAACAAGCAAAAGGTAAAAGAACAGACCGATCATTTACTAAATGATATTAAGGATAAGCTTAATGAGCTGAAGTTGCAACTTGCGGGAATGAAGGAGAGGTTGNNCTACCCAAATCCCGCAGGAAGAATTGCAGGAAAAGTGTGACCGCATGAAAAAAAGGCTGGAGAACATGGGGGAAATTAATCCAACTGCAATTGAGGCATTCACGGAAATGAATAAACGCTATGAGTTTATTGTTGAACAGAAAAATGATCTTGTGAACGCCAAAGATTCGCTTATGGAAACCATCAGGGAGGTGGAAATTACTGCAAATCGGCTTTTCCTTGAAACATTTAATAAGGTGAGGGAAAATTTCCAAAATGTATTCAAAGCATTGTTTACTGAAGACGATACTGCAGATATGATTTTAGAAAACCCTGAAAATCTTGCAGAAACCGCAATAGATATTATAGCTAAGCCGAAAGGTAAACGACCTACCAGTATCAATCAGTTGAGCGGAGGTGAAAAGACCTTAACGGCAACTGCTTTGCTCTTTGCAATTTATCTTATAAAGCCCGCACCATTTTGTATTCTCGATGAAGTGGATGCACCTCTGGACGATGCAAATATTGGTAAGTTCACTCAAATGATCAGGAAGTTTAGCAAGGAGTCTCAATTTATCATTATAACCCACAACAAAATGACCATGGCTTCGGTAGATGTTATTTATGGAGTAACCATGCAGGAAGCGGGCGTTAGCAGGTTAGTGCCTGTTGATTTCAGGGGGTTGGAGCATCAGTTTGAGAATTCAAAAAATGTGGTAGTAGTAGGCTAATCAGAATTAGTAAGAGTTTGCTCAATGAAACATTTGGTAGTACTTAGCGGTGCGGGCATAAGTTCAGAAAGCGGTTTAAAAACCTTCAGAGATAACGATGGTCTTTGGATGGGATATAATGTCTATGATGTAGCCACACCAGCAGGATGGAGGAAAAATCCAAAGCTGGTCCTGGATTTTTATAATATGAGAAGAAGAGAAGTTGTTGCGGCATTACCTAATGCAGCACATAAAGGAATAACAGAACTTCAGCAAAATTATCAAGTTACAGTTATCACACAAAATATTGATGACCTTCATGAAAGAGCAGGTTCAAAGAATGTCTTGCATTTGCATGGAGAAATTTTTAAGATGCGGGGAGAAGTAGACGAAAACACTTTTTATGAAATAAAAGATGATATTAATTTAGGGGATTTGGCTCCTGACAAAAGCNNATGATTGGCCCGGCAGTTAATATTATGTCACAGGCTGATATTTTCGTTTTGGTTGGAACTTCCCTGCAGGTGTATCCGGCAGCAGGCTTAATTGATAATTTACCAAATGGTATTCCCAAATATATTATTGACAAAAATCCTCCGATTGTTCCAAATCATCACAATTTTCAAATAATTGAAAAATCTGCGACGGAAGGAATTCTGGAGTTAACAGGAAAATTACTGAAAAAATTAAACGCATAAAATTCAAAAGTACCTCTTAATGATGCATTTACTTCAATACTTTTCTTTATAACATGGCCTGAAATGAAGAAAGTATTTTGCTTTTTTTCTGATTGAAATCCGGTTTCCTTTTGATCTAATAATTTCAGGTTTTCCATCTTCAATTCCCTTCTACTTTTGATATCCTTAGCATGAATTTTGGCCAGCGTAGGAGCGATTACTAGGGAAATAATACTCATCAGTTTTATTAAAATATTCATGCTCGGACCAGATGTGTCTTTAAAAGGATCGCCAACAGTGTCCCCGGTAATAGAAGCCTTATGAGGTTCGGAACCTTTATAATAAGTTTCATTATGGATAACCACTCCTTTTTCAAATGATTTTTTAGCATTGTCCCATGCACCGCCGGCATTGTTTTGGAATATACCCATTAAAACACCACTTACAGTAGCGCCAGCAAGGAAACCTCCTAATACTTCTGGGCCAAAAATAAAACCAATGATTAATGGCGATATCATTGCAATGGAACCGGGAAGCAACATTTTTTTTATAGAAGCATCTGTTGAGATTGCCACGCATTTTTGATACTCCGGTTTGCCGGTTCCTTCCATGATTCCTGGTATAGTCCGAAATTGCCTGCGCACCTCTTCCACCATTGCCATAGCAGCTTCTCCTACTGCCCGAATTGCCAAAGACGAAAATATGAACGGAATCATGGCGCCAACAAATAAGCCGGCAAGTACGTCAGCATGGTAAATATCAATTCCATCAATATTTGCAATTCCTACAAACGCAGCGAATAGTGCCAATGCCGTTAATGCTGCAGAAGCGATGGCAAATCCTTTTCCTGCCGCCGCCGTAGTATTACCCACTGCATCAAGGATATCAGTTTTTTGTCGAACTTCTTTTGGTAATTCACACATCTCAGCTATACCTCCGGCATTATCTGCAATAGGTCCAAAAGCATCAATTGCAAGCTGCATTGCTGTAGTTGCCATCATACCTGCTGCTGCTATTGCAACTCCATATAAACCTGCGCACCAATAAGACAAATAAATACCAGAAGCCAAAACCAAAATAGGAAACAAAGTGCTTTCCATACCTACGGCAAGACCGCCAATTATATTTGTTGCGTGTCCTGTTGATGATTGCCGTTCTATACTCATTACAGGGCGTTTACCCATTGCTGTATAGAGTTCTGTTATCATGCTCATTAGTGTACCTACAACCAGCCCTATGAAAATAGCTCCATAAACACCATATTTCGTAAAATGATAATTTCTTAGAATCATTTCTGTATCCGGCATGAGCCACATCACCAAAGGGTAAGCAGCTATAGCAGTTAAAATAATTGATCCCCAATTTCCAAAGTTCAGAGCTTTTTGAACAACAGAAGTATCAAGCCCGGAGTTTTCAGAAATTTTTACAAAGAAGGTACCAACTATAGAAAACAATATGCCCATTGAAGCAATCAGCATCGGAAGTAATATAGGAGCTAATCCGCCAAAATTATCTGAAGAACGAGTTTCCCTGCCTAATACCATTGTAGCAAGTACTGTAGCTACATAGGAGCCAAAAAGATCTGCACCCATTCCTGCAACGTCACCAACATTGTCGCCCACATTATCAGCTATAGTTGCCGGGTTACGCGGATCGTCTTCGGGAATACCTGCTTCTACTTTTCCAACAAGGTCAGCGCCAACATCTGCGGCCTTTGTATAAATTCCCCCACCGACACGAGCAAACAAAGCGATACTTTCCGCTCCAAGGCTGAAGCCGGTAAGTATTTCAATTGTTTTTTCCATTTCCTTGCTATCGACACTTGCATGCGGAGCAAAAATTGATTTTAAAATAATAAATAAACCGGATAAACCTAATACAGCCAATCCGGCTACGCCAAGCCCCATCACACTTCCCCCGGTAAAAGATACCTTCAAGGCTTTGGAAAGGCTAGTCCGCGCAGCCTGGGCAGTTCTAACATTAGCTTTTGTTGCTATTCTCATGCCATTAAAGCCTGCAAGGGCGCTTAATATAGCTCCCGAAATAAAGGAAACGGCAATACTCCAACTGCTGTTAACACTGGAATAGCCCATAATACCTAACAGGAGAGCGGCAATTATCACAAAGTAGGAGAGAATCTTATATTCAGCTTTTAAAAAGGCCATAGCTCCATCAGCAATATAAGTGCTGATTTCTTTCATTTTCTCATTTCCAGCGTCTTGCTTATTTACCCAGGCAGATTTGACAAAAGTGTAAATTAAGCCGACAATTCCCATAGTGGGAATTACATAAATCAAATTATCCATATGTTAGTTATTACTTAATTTTTGGGAGGCAAAAATAGGGTAAAATGTATAAATTTACTAATTGGCTAACAAGTCTGAGAACCCTTGTTATTGATACTACAATAAGTTATTCTAAAACTCTCACAATCAGCCCCGGAAGAATAAATCATCGAATACTTATTTCTTTATTTTCTTAAAGTATTATTAATCAGAAAATAAAAGGGTAATAATAATCTTTATAATTAATAAAGAGAATCCGTGAAACGCTTCAATTATCCACCATAAGTTATTGAGATAAAAAAACGAGTGACAAATTACTTTATATTATCAAACCATCTGCAATTTGCAGGAAGCCTTCTCCCAAATTGTCAATAATATCGCTCGCAATTATAGCTTCCTGCGATATTTTTTTTGAAGCAATGTCGCCTGCAAGACCATGAAGGTAAACTCCCATTAAGCAGGAATGTAACGGACTGTATCTTTGAGCGAGCAATCCAGTCAGAATTCCGGTGAGTACATCTCCTGAACCAGCTGTAGCCATTCCGGCATTGCCCGTCGAATTAAAATATCCTTTTCCTTCGGGTGTTGCTATTAAGGTGTAATGGCCTTTTAATACGATATAAATATTCAATTCTTTGGCTTTTAAAAGGGCGAGATCTACTCGTTCAAAATCATTTTCTGATCTTCCAAATAATCGTTCAAATTCCTTAGGGTGTGGTGTAATGATACTTTGCCGCGGAATAGATTTATACATTCCCGGGCAAGAACTTAAAACATTAAGCGCATCAGCATCAATAACGACCGGATTTTTTGAATTCTTAAAAACTTTTTGAAGTAATTGTTTGTGTGAAAGATGCCTTCCAATTCCGGGGCCGATACCGATGGAATCAAAATTTTTAACGGTCTCAATATCCTTAATGAAAGTATTGCCAAAAATTTTGCACATCGCTTCAGGAAGAGAAGTCTGCATAATATTATAACCTTCTTTGCAAATGTAACAGGTTNNGGCACCGCTTCTCAGGCATGCTTTGGCACTTAAAATTGCTGCGCCTATCATTCCATAACTTCCAGCTATCATGCAGGCATGACCGTAAATTCCCTTGTTTGCGAATATTTTTCGGGGAACATAAATCTGGTCGATATCGATTTTTTCAATTAATTCCAATCCAGATTGTTCATTATTATAATATTCTTTAGATAACCCGATATCCAAAATCACAACTGAGCCAACATAAGATTCATTTTCCTCCAATAAAAAGGCCAGCTTTTTAGACTGGAAAGACAAAGTATAACTTGCACGGGTAACCGTATTTCCTTTAGAACTCTTATCAGTGAACAATCCGCTGGGCATATCCACGGAAATTATTTTTGCTTTTGAGTTATTCAGGTGGAGAATAAGTTGTTGGAAAAGACCAGTTGTCCTTTTATTTAACCCGGTTCCGAATAGTGCATCTATAATAAACTCTTCTTGTTTAATAAGCGGAAAAGCTTCAACAGATTCTAAGAAATGTATATCTGAAGTAATTTCCCTTAGGCGTGCAAGGTTAATATTAAAATCATCTGTGCCTTGCGATCTCGTCTCTACAACATAAATGGCTACCGGTAACTTTTGCCAAATCAACATACGTGCAATTGCAAGCCCATCCCCACCATTGTTGCCTTTGCCGCAGAATACTTTAATCGAAGATGAAGGTTTGGAATGTTGCAGAATCCATTCAGCACTTGCAGCTGCAGCGCGTTCCATTAAATCGATTGTTGAAACCGGTTCATTCCGGATGGTAAAAGCATCCCAATTTCTTATTTGTGAAGCGGAAAATATTTTCACATTATTGCTATTGAAGAAACGTGTAGATAAATAATTGATGAAAAGCTAAAATATTAAACTCCAAAATACCGCTCCTGGATTATTCTGATATGATGATTAACATGGCCAACTGTGACAAAACCGATTGAAGAAACACTAATTGTATAATTACTTACCTTCCCCACGGAATTGAGCGCTTCATCTGATAAGCTATCAAAAAGGTATTCTGTTGATCTCCGTACGATAACAAATTCATCAATGAGGTCCTGCCAGTTTCTACTTTCAGCATTAGAATTGATGGCATAATTATTTTCATCAAAAGGAGGCAGAACATTAGGTTCCTTTCTTGCAATACATAGCGCACGATACGCAAAAACTCTTTCTGCATCAATAATATGCTGAAGCACTTCTTTTATGGTCCATTTACCTTCAGCATATCTTCTATTTGAAAACTCATTGCTAATAGATTTAAAAAATAATTCCGCAGCAGGCATTTGATTCTTAAATGCAGGTTTCAAATTCTCTTCTTTTACCTGGTTTATATATTTCTGAAAAAAATCAGGGTAATTTTGGGGTAATGGTTTTTTCATATCATAAATATTATACTTTACAAATTTATAATTTTACAAAGTAAAAAACCCGGTAGAATTGTAACTCCCGGGTTTTTAAAGTTATTATTGAGTTTATTTAGTCTTTTTTATATCTCTTTACTTTCGATTTTGGCAGAAATTCTGAGTTTTGAAATCTTTCACCTCTTAAGGTAGCTGCGAGTTTTACGGCAGCAAAAGCATTTACCTCTCCGCCTGATATCGAGATGTCGGAAAGGTTAACCATATCGGGTACCTCATCTCCACCCGTCATCTTTTGAGTGCCCGGCAGGATCACCTTTTCTTTTATTGGCATGGAAGATTTTTCTATTACATATTTGATTTGTTCCGCACTTAAATCAGGAAAATATTCAAGTATCAAAGCAGCAACACCTGCCACAATAGGGCAGGCCATACTGGTACCTGAGAATTTTCCGTATTTATTTCCGCCAGGTAAAGTTGAATAAATATCAACACCCGGCGCAAAAACATCAACCTCCTTTTTTCCATAATTGCTAAAACTTGCTGTAAATCCGCCGTTGGTAGAATCTCCGCTGGCACCTACTGTTATAAAATTCTTCGCTCTGCCAGAGCCATCAACAAATACCGGATTAGGAAAATTAGCCGCTGAATCAATATCCTTATGATCATTTCCTGCCGCATNNTAACCAAAAGGACATCTTTACTTTGTGCATATTTTACTGCATCATCAACCCAGCTTTTTTCCGGGGAAAAGGATTTGCCAAAACTCATGCTAATAATTTGTGCACCGTTATCAACTGCATATCTTATTGCGTTGGCAATATCTTTATCATGCTCATCTCCATCAGGCACTGCCCGAACCATCATTATTTTTACATTATCGGCAATACCATCCATGCCAATTCCATTATTTCTTACTGCCGCGATAATTCCTGAAACATGCGTACCATGAGTTGGCGTTCCAGCCATAACATCTTTATTTCCGTAGTAGCGGTCATTGAAATCATTTTCATTGTCTTTAACGATTTCAGCACCAAAATTTTCCAGAGGAGTGTTACCTTCATCTGCTTTTCGTATTTCGCCCCTTAGATCATCTAAAATATCTGTATTTGAAATATCATAATTACTATTATTGAGTTTACAGATATTCAGATATATATTAGCTGCTGTTTTCGCATCGTTATCACTTGAGGTATAGGATTTCAAATCATTTCCTGTAAATTCTGATTTTCCAAGATCTTTTCCAATAACGGAATCACCTCTTTCCAACATGGGCACAATTCTTTTCATAAACATAAGTTCTTTGGGGTCCACAGTTCCCACGACATTATTTTTGGCTCTGAGGTACTCATCAATTTCTCTTTTTTGTTCTGAAGTCATTGCGCTGGTATCAGGAATATTATCTCCATATTTTGCATGCAGCTTCCAATATACCCTTGCACCTTCATAGGAGTCCTGATGAAGATTTCGGCCATCTTTTCCGCCGATAAAATTCCAGCCATAAACGTCATCAATATACCCGTTATGATCATCATCCACGCCATTGCCTGGAATTTCTTTGGGATTATGCCAGAGTATAGGTTTAAGATCTTCCTGTGTTGTATCCACGCCACTGTCTATTACAGCTACTATGACAGTCTTGCTCT
>PKYU01000561.1 GCA_003132765.1 Chitinophagaceae bacterium
AAGTTGCCGGAAGGCATTATTGGTTTATTCTGAATAAGTGCAGCTGCAACAGACACCGGTTTGTTATATTTTTTCTACTATCGATTGATTTATTTCATATTAATCTATGCATTCTACCCGTTCCAGCGTGTTTTTGTTGGTTATGAGTAATATTTATAGTACCTTCGCACCTGTCTTTTTCTACACCCCGGTTTTCTAAAAATTTCCAACCCAATGATGTACAGAGGNNTTTGGACATTTTTTTTAACCTTAAATCTTGCTTCATTTATGTCTCAAACTTTGTTTGAAAAACTGCAATTAGAGGATGGAAAAAATCTTTTGATTCAGGGACTTCCTTCTACGATTGAAAAACAATTTTCTAAGCTTTCTTTCGCAAAAAATGTTACTCCACTTTTAAAAACAAGGAAAATAGATTTCGCTATAGTCTTTGCCTTGAACTCAAAGCAATTGCTTAAGATTCTTTCGGAAGTGTGTCCGGCATTGAATCCTGAAGGAAAATTATGGATAGCATATCCAAAAGCGAAATCGAAAATCACCAGTGACCTGAACCGTGATTGTTCGTGGAATTCATTGATTGAAATGGGATTTGAAACCCGGGAACTCGTTGAGTTGGATTATGTTTGGAGTACACAACTTTTTACCAAGGCGGATATTTGCGAATGTGTTGCTGAATCTCCTTCTGCTAACAGGCAAAAATTAAAAAAGTTAACCGTTAGAAAATTAGCTGAAGCTGAAAGTTATTAAATTGCCTTATTTTTTTCACATTTAGTATTCTGCGTAAGAATATACTGATTTATCAGAATTGTTTTTTCTGGGCAATAATTATTTTTAGGAATGCCTCCCGAACTACTTTTTATTTACAATAAGTCTTGAATCGGTCAATAATTTGAATTACATTTTTTATTCTGTTGAAATAGATAATATTATGAATTATGTTTGAAATTACATTTCATTATAATATCTAATTGGCCTTGAGTTTAAAATTGGAGCTCATTTCTACACTGGTAACAACGATTTTTTAAGAATATAAATACCTTTACCTATTGATTATTAGTATTTTATATAAGATAAGGTAATATTTTGTTCATTAAAAAAGGATGCCTGATTGAAGCAAAGCTTTTTTTTAGTAATTAAATTGGTTAGGATTTAAAATTGTCCGAAAATATTTCTTATTTATTAGCCGGTCTTCCCGGAAAAGTTGAGAGGTATTATCAATTTAAAGCTTAAGTTTCTTCCCATATTGTAAATTCCATGATAAGGTCGGGGATCGCTTGGGTAAGGTTCAAAATACTTAAGCCTGCTCATGTTTGACTGATAAACAGTATTAAATAAATTATCGCCTGAAATTATAAAAGTAACGACATTTTCTCCCTTATGGTTTACAAAATCGGCACCAAGTCCGGCATTGAATAAGTTGTATCCGCGGGTTGGTGTTTCAGTTCCATCTGCAAGGTATGCCCTTTTCTGAGCGGCGTAATATTCGAATTGAACCTTAATGAATGCGTTTTTGATTCCTGGAGATAAACTTTTAATATTAGCTCTTAACTCTGATATGGTATGAAATGGAGGAATTTGTGGAAGGTATTTGGCGCTATCAGATAATTTCGGTCCTCCAGAAATTCCTTCATTGTTTCCGTATACAAGCGAAAGTGAGTTTTCGAAGTGTAGCCAGTCAAAAGGATGAGGATGACGGTCGACAGATAACTCACCACCATACAAATGAGCGTTCGCAGCTACAAACTGAAATGTGTCCAGTATAGTATTTAAGCCAAAACTACTTCCTGTTTTTTGATTGTATATGTAGTTATTAATTACATTATTAAAAATGCTGGCATCAATAGTTACATGTTGAGAATTGAAATTTACACCAATATCTTCCTGCAGGTTAAATTCCGGTTTCAAATTTAGATTTCCTTTTTGGAAAGTATTTGTTCCGGGGTGGATGCCGTTAGTAGATATTTCTGAAATATTAGGTGACCGATATCCTCTACCAATATTACCTTTGGCACTGAATTTATTAGAGAAGCGATAGGACAAACCGAGACTTCCGCTGGCTCCTGAAAAGGTATGCTTATATAAATAAAATGGGTTATATGCACCCACCGTATCAACACCATAAACCGGTTTGTCAAATCCTGTAACTGGATCTGGCTTTGTAAATAATGCCTTGTTATTAAATTGTCTTACATCATACCGGATACCCCCTGCAATTTCCAGTTTTTGTAATGACTTTTTTACAAAAAGAAAAGGCCCGGCATCAAATTGATTATAAGACGGAATCACAAATTCAGTTCCTTTGGTCACGGTGTTTGTCTGGTACATTCCATTCAGTCCGCCCATAACGCTCCATCCATTATTTTNNGACTATTTAATGTAAGGTAAAGGCCGGGTACAGGATCTTGCGGATGACTGAATTCCTGCCTCACACTTTTTTCATAAGCAAGATTTATCCCTAACCTAGATTTGCCCAAATCAAAATTATTTACGCTGTATAATCTATAATGCTGAACATACTGATGTAAGGGTGTTATTTTAAATGACTTTAATTCTGATTCAGAAACTATAGGACGTGCAGTATCTATTTCAGTAATTTGCTTGGTAAATTTTCTCGTAGTAGAATCTCTGCTCCCATCCGGTATTTCCTGCAAATCATTAAATGCTGCAAATCCTAAATGCGAATAACCCCACGACCGGTTTATTCCCGCCATGCCGCTGAAATCAAGTTCCCTGAAACCGGTATTGTATACCCTGCCATCAATTTTATCCTGGTAGTTGGTGGCTGTTTTAAAAGAAGCCCTGCCCATCCAGTTAATAGAATTTTTATTTCCGGCAACCATTGCAGAAGCTGCCATCAAGCCATTATTGCTTTGGTAATTCGTGGAAATATTTCCTATAGTGGTGCCATCCAGTGGAGGATTTGGAGGCAAAAGATTTATTACACCAGCAACAGCATCTGAACCATAAATTAAACTGGCCGGCCCTTTTACAACTTCTACTTTATCTACTGTATTTTGATCAACTTCAATTCCATGCTCATCTCCCCACTGCTGTCCTTCCTGCCTGATGCCGTCATACAAAGTAAGTATTCGATTGTACCCTAATCCGCGTATGAAAGGTTTTGAAACGTTTGGCCCTGTTGTAACTGCACTGATACCCGGCACAGTAGAAATAGCATCTATGATATTGGTGCTTAAGTTTTGCTGGAGAAATTGTCTGTTAATGGAAATAATGGGGATAGGATTTTTTCTAATCGTGGTGGCCTTTGATGTTCCGGTAACCACAATTTCACTTTCTTCAGTTATGGAAATTTCCATTGCAAAATCCATATTAGTATTCTTCTCCAGCACAATTTTCTTAATGTTATCCTTATACCCAATAAAACCAACCTGTACGAGGTATGTTCCCTGGGGTATATCTTTTATTATATAATTACCGTTTGCATCTGATACGGATCCAATCTTAAGATCAGGGATATAAATGCTTGCACCATCTAAGGGCTGTCCTGTATTTGCACCGGTTATTTTTCCGGAAAGAGTTACCGTGGTAAAATTCTTTTTTGTAAAGCTTGTCTGAGCTAATGCCATTGTTGAAATAGCAAATGAGATAATCACTGTAATTAACTTGAAAAAATCTGTCTTTTTCATTAAGGGTTTATTTAGAAAGGGAATGCACAATGAAACTTTAATTAAAAAGATTCCTTGCCTTTGATGGGTATTATACTAAAACCTTAAAGGTGGGCCGCGAAGATAATTATGAAAAAGTGCAAGATTTACTAATCGAGGTAGAGAAAATAAGAAGAAGGAATGAACAGAAGGTGAATTCAACTGAATCTCGTTGCTGAAAGCAACGAAAGGAGATTCTGCAACGNNTTAATTCCGGCTCTGGTATATTGGCTGGTATTACCTCCGGGAATGGATGCCGTGCTGTCTTTATGATTGGCAAATAAATCGTGCAATGTTTTCCTGGGCGTAATTCCTATCGTGAAAACCAATAAAAGCAGGAGAGCGCTGATACTTTTTATGGGGTGCGTTTTGTAAAAAAGTTTGCTCATTTATACGTAACCAGGGAATTATTTTTGAGGCAAAATAGATACTATTACAGCAAAATTTTGAAACAAGATTGTAAATATACCTCAATTTCTATAATCCTGCTCTTTCCCAAAAGTAAAGTACCCATTTTAATCTTAATATCAGGACCTTCTACTAACTGGAATGTTGCGGAAGCAAATTTCATGTCACCATTTGTCGCTTCTACGGTTTTTAANNTTTTTAAAATTTTGGTAAATAATTCCGTTTTTGTAGCCCTTCTCATTTTATAATTACCTACATATCGAAAAGTAAATTCAACCCAGTTATCATTAGCAATCAGTGAGACCATTGGGCCTGTCTGCGCATCTTCAAGGCGATATTTTGCCTGCATTGCCTGCCATTTTTCAAAAGATTGTTGGGTAAGGTCCCCGCCACCTCGGTTCCAGGGTTTAATAATATTTCTTTAGCGTTTTCATAATCACTGTCATATTGAATAGGGATTTTTATTTCATCCCATAAAAAGGCAAAATCTCCGGAATAATTATATACGGGCTCTTTAAATACATTGCTGTGGCAATAAACACTATTCTTCAGTTATACAAATCTCCATCTACCAATTGATCGGTTTCCATTAAGGTAGTTCGCAGTACACCATTGTCCATAACGTCACCTTTTACTCCTCCCAGCTGTGCCCGGTCACCGGTTTTATAAAATCTGCCAAGCATGATTGCCAGCCATCCTGCAAACGAAACAATTACTTCCTGCAAGGCAAATGCAATGCCGGCGCCTGCCACTCCCAATGCAACAGTAAGTCCGCCAAGTTTATCGCTATAAACAACCGCAAGCAATACAATGGTCAAAAGATAACCAATGAAAGTGCCGAATTTTTTAGCCCGGTAGCGGTTATCATTATCCTTAATTTTTGAAAAGTAATTTCTTTGTAATGTTTTTATGAGAACCCAAATAATTGCAGCGCCAATAAAAACAGCAACAATCCTGCCTATCGTGGGGTTGAAAAGTAATTTTTTGATTTCATCATCCATATTTTACCTATTAATATGCAAAACCCGCTGCGGGAAGGGAATGGTAACGTTGTTTGCTTTGAATGTTTCTAAGATTCTTTTACGTATTTCGCACTTAATATTTTCTGCGCCAAAAAATTCCTCCGTCCAAAAGAAGACAGAAAAATTCAAAGCAGAATCGCCAAAGTCTGTAAAGCGGGCAAAACATTCAGGCGTTTTTAGGATACCGTTCTGATTCTCTGCGGCCTCTTGTAATATTTTCATAACCAGGGGCACATCTGACGAATAATCAACGCCGACCGATACTTCAAATCTGGAAGAAATATGGCCATGGGTCCAGTTGATCNNAATTAGGTCTGTATTGGGAAGTATGATATATTTATCATCCCTCGTTAATACGGTTGTAGTTCTTAAATTGATTTGCTGCAAACAAGTCCGTTGACTTCGATTACGTCATTAACTTTTACTGAGGAGTCTGCCAGAATTATGATACCCAAAACAAAATCGCTGAAAAGATTTTGCAATCCTAAACCTACCCCAACCAATAGTGCGGCAGACCCCGCAACAAGTAGCGATAAATCCACACCTAATATTTGTAATCCAATTGCTATTAAAAAACGATGACGAAATATTTAGCGAGGCTGTAAATAGCATATTTTTTGGCCCATTCAATTTTTTTGATCCGGTAGATTACCTTCTTAATTATTCGAAGGAGTAGATGCACAATTATAAAAAAACTGATAAAGAATAATACTGAGGAGACCTTAATAATATGGTCTCCAAATTGAAACAAAGTATAATCAAAAAATTCTTTCATTTAAGTCAATTATGTGAGTGAGCAAATTCAAGTCATTCCATTATCAATGCATAATGAAGGATATTTATAGAAAATGAGCATCATTCCTTTTTGATATTAATATTAAAATCAGGCGCTTTGTAATCCTTTGCCAGGTAATAAACAGGAATAGTTGTCATGTTTCCATCCCTCGCGTACAAATAATGCGGAGAAAGGATTTCAATACCTCTTTCATTGCATACATCCTGTATGTTTTGGTGAAGATTGGAATAAATTACTGCCTGCAGGTTGGCTTCTCTGATATAAGCATTTATCTGGTAGGATACATAGAAATCATCAAGGCTTGTTTGAAGAACAAACGGTTTTGGATCACTTAATATAAGCTCTGTTTTCAGGGCAGCATCAATCGAAGCTTGGTGCATATCCCGCCAGGGTACATCATATCCAATCGTAACTGTTGTATGCAGGATT
>PKYU01000070.1 GCA_003132765.1 Chitinophagaceae bacterium
ATTTACAATTTTGTTGATCTAAAGCGTTTTGCCCGAACGCCGGTTGCCGCTTTCAGACAAATCCTGGCTCCAAAAAATGAAAGAATCTTGCTGCATGCTTCAAATTTCAGGAAAGTAAAGAGGGTAGATGACGTTGTGAATGTTTTTTCAAAAGTGAACAAGGTAATACCGTCAAAATTATTGTTCGTAGGAGATGGGCCGGAAAGACCTCGTATTGAAAGCCTTTGCCGTGAACTCGATGCACATGCAGATATTAAATTCCTTGGCCGCCAGGAACAAATGGAGGATATCCTGGCAATTTCTGATTTTTTTATTTTACCAAGTGAATATGAAAGCTTTGGGTTAGTTGCGCTGGAAGCTATGGCTGGAGGGGTTCCTGTGTTATCAACAAATGCGGGTGGGTTGCCGGAAATAAACATAAATGCAGTTACCGGTTTTCTTTGTAATGTTGGAGATGTTGAAACGATGAGTAAAGAAATCATTGGCATTTTTTCTGACGAAAGTGCCTATCGCGAAATGAAGAAGCAGGCGCTCCTTCAGGCAAAAAAGTTTGATATCCATACCATCGTACCGGAGTATGAAAAGCTTTATAAAAGAGTTAGCGGGAAAAAATAAAAAATAATTTTTAGGGAATATTAAAGCAAATGTATTTTTTATCCTTTTTATGATTTAGGTTAACGTCGAAGCCATTGTTCTGGATTCACATTATTGCTTTCTTTCATTATAATAAAATCGACCTGCCCCTGCCCTTCATCGTTAGAACCTGCTTTTCCAATTACCTGGCTGGTCGTTACCTGATCACCTCTCTGAACATCCGTAGATGCCAGGTTACTATAAACTGTAAAATATTTGCCATGTTTAATAAATACAGCCTGCTTATCTTCAATGTAACTCACCAATGTAACTTCTCCATCGAAAACAGCTTTTACCGGTTCACCGATTTTGGCACCTATGGTTACCCCGGGATTGTCGTAAATAATACCTCCGGGCAATTGATTTGATCCAAAATGCGCTGTTATAAAACCGGCAACAGGCCATGGCAACGAGCCTCTATTTCTTTCAAAACTGGCATTCAGAGCTTTGTCTGCCTCTGTATTAACTAAAATGCTACCACTTGGTCTTGGCCTCGCTGAAGTAACATTTTTAGAAGCTGAATTCTTATCGGCAATGTTATTTCTTGTATCCGGATTATTTTTTTTCAAATCTGTTAACCGGGCTTTTTCTTTCTTAGCTGCTTCATTTCTTGCTATTTCCATTTCTCGTCTGATCATGGCTGAAATCATATTTTTCAGTCTTGCGTCCTGTTTCCTTTTTGCTTTTACCTGGGCCGTCGCTTCCTTTTGTTGGCTTTTAAGTTTATCTACTATGAGTTTCTTTTCTTCTTGTTGTGTCTCCAGAACCGTCATTTCTTTGCCTTGTTCCTTGAGAACTACATTTTTATTCAGTTTGGTTCCTGACAGCGTTTTTATACGATCTTCTAACATAGCCTGGGTTCGCAAAATATTGTTGGCCTGCATTTCCCGGTAGCTTCGATAAGATTTTAGGTAGGCAACTCTCTTTATTGCATCATTGAAGCTGGAAGATGAAAAAATGAAATTAAGAAAATCATAATTACTTCTGTTCTTGTAAGCATACACCATGCTTTTTGTATATTCCTGTTTGAGGGTATCCAATATTCGCGACATCTTATTAATCTCTAGTTGAGACAGGTAAATATTGTTATCGAGGTTTCTTATTTCTTTACTTATGTTATCTATAACATTCTCCTGGAGCCCCACTTTTTTATTAATAAGCGTGAGCTGACCCATATTTACTTTTGTAGTCTTCTTGGTCTCATTCAGTGCCCTTTCTGTTTCATCAATTTCTTTCTTAAGTTGCTCACGTTGTTGTAATAATACGTCCTTATCATTCGGCTGTTGGCCTTTCACATTTAGAACCAGAAAAAAGAAAGTAGCTGCTGTTACAATTATTTTGTGCATTCATCTATATTTTTTAGAAAAAGAATGTTTGTAGCCATTTTTACCGGGGGTCCGGGTATTTTCGTGTTATGAATAATTTTAAAAATAACGTTTATTTTGTCTTATAATTCCGGGGAATATTGAAGGGGAATGATAATTCCTTGTTAAACTCAAATTGTTTGAAGGAAAGAGTTATGTCAACTTTTGTTTTTTCCGCAACAGTTATTTCGCGATAGGTTGCAAATGAAAACCCGCCATATTGCTCATAATATCCATAGGTAAGGTCAGCGGTGCGGTTTTGTCCCACATCAATATCATCAAGTTTACTTCTTTCAAGCACATTATTATCTGCAGAGATGGTTAATAGGTTTTTAAAGAAATCACCAACAGTTCCGATTAAATAGTGGTTTTCTGTTTGCCTGAAAGCGACAATATTGCCCCCTGTATAAATGGGGTTTCCAATAATCAGATCCTGCAGGATAGAAAAATTTAAAGGGATCTGTGCGATATCTTCAATATAACTGAAAGGGTGGTATTCTACCTGCTTATTCAGTTTATTTATAATAATGATCTGATCTTTCTTAATTAATATCTTGAATGCTTCAATATTGAGGAATGTAGAATTGATTGAAATCCAAAGCACACTATCTTTATACAACCGTACAAACGCATAAAAATCGGGCTGCTGGCCCCTCTGGTCTTCATATTGTACTTTTATTTTTGCGGAAAAAGTTATAAAGTTTATTCTTTTGCTTTCGAGAGCTTTTAAGATATCAAAAGCATTCTTTAAGGAATCAATGCTTGCCGGCGCATGGATAATTACCACCTGCGTATCTTTTTTATTTATGGCTGTCTGTAATTTTTTTGTAGACCTGCAACTGTTAGTTGAGTATAAAACAATTGAGACTAAAATAATCACCTGCAAATACTTCATTAATCGACTCCAATTTATCTATGATTAAATTTTGCCTGTATGACCAAACCCTCCTTCACCTCTGTTTGAAACTTCCAGTTGTTTCGAAGGTTTAAGTAAAGCCCTTTCAACTTTCGAAATAACTAACTGGGCTATACGCTCCCCATTACTTATTGTTTGTTCCTGGGATGATAAATTTATCAAAATAACTTTTAGCTCGCCCCGGTAATCACTATCAATTGTTCCCGGAGAATTCAGGCAGGTAATTCCATGCTTAAGTGCAAGGCCGCTTCGTGGGCGCATTTGAGCCTCATAACCTTCGGGGATTTCTAAAAAAAGTCCGGTGGGTACCATCGCTCTTTCCAGGGGTTGTAAAATAACCGGGTTTTGCAGGTTAGCTCTTATATCCATGCCAGCCGACCCTAAAGTTGCATATTCAGGTAAATCATTTTGAGATGTATTAATAATTTTTATTACCAATTCCTGCATAGAGACAAATATAATGATGCTTCTGTTTAATTATCCTAAGAAATCCACCGACTTTGGCGGTGGTAATGTTCTGATTGGCTTCGCCTCCAAATTTAA
>PKYU01000163.1 GCA_003132765.1 Chitinophagaceae bacterium
AGGGTGATCGATTTGTCTCAAATTACCGCCGGTAAAATCGAGGTTTACGATATATGGAATGCTGCAGGCGAACTTGGTAATGTTTTTTTCTCAAGACCTTTCACCAAGGTTCTGCTTCCGAAAGTTACCAAATTAAATACAGCCCCGGTTAAAAAGTATACGTATGAGTTCAGGGTTAAAGCTCCGCTGCTTCAGCCCGGAGAAATCATTTGCTTATCAGGCTCTACCAAAAGCCTGAAGAAATGGAACTCAACAGACCCTGTTTTAATGGTACCCGAAAATCATTGGTTTGTTGCCAGGGTGCAACTTAACGAAAATGAATGGCCCGCAACCTATAAGTATGGTATTTATAATTTGGAAGAAAAGAAAATGCGCTTCGAAGAGGGCAATAACCGCTTCATCAATAAATATTCCAGCGGAGTTGAACTAACAATCGTTCATGATGGCTTTGTTAACTGCCCGGTTCCCACCTGGCGGGGTGCAGGTGTGGCGGTGCCGGTTTTCAGCCTTCGCTCTAAGAAAAGTTTTGGAGTGGGGGAATTTACGGATATACCATTACTAGTGGATTGGGCAAAGCACACGGGGTTACAAANNCGGTAACTGATACTACATCCGAACATAGCTGGCACGACTCTTATCCATATGCGGCTATCTCTGCCTTTGCCATGCATCCTCTTTACATCAACCTCGAAAAAGTGGCCGGCAAAGAACAGGCAGATATAGTAAAGCCGCTGAAGAAAAAAAGAAAACAACTCAATTCCCTCCCTGTTTTAGATTACGAGCAGGTCATGAAATTCAAATGGTCTGTTTTAAGAGAAATATTTAATGCCTCAAAAAAAATATTCAGAAATGACCTGGACTATTTCGAATTTTTTGAACTAAACCGCCATTGGCTGGTTCCGTATGCAGCATTCTCTTACTTGCGGGACAAATATGGCACGGCCGATTTTACCAAATGCAAAAGCAATAGCACCTACAATGAATCATCGATTCAAAAACTGGTCTCACCAACAAATGCTCATTATGATGAAATAGTTTTTTTCTATTTTGTTCAATATCACCTGCATCTTCAAATGAAGGCTGCAACTGATTATGCGCATAAGAATAAAATAGTATTAAAGGGAGATATACCANNACCAATTGGTATTCACCGATACGGATGTGATGCCTGGGTAAATCCGTCGTTATATAACTTGAATGAACAATCAGGGGCACCACCCGATGACTTTGCTCTAAAGGGACAAAATTGGGGCTTCCCAACTTATAACTGGGAAAAAATGAAAGAAGACGGATTCATGTGGTGGCGTCGACGTTTCGACCAGATGAGCAAATATTTTGATGCTTTTCGAATAGATCATATCCTGGGCTTTTTCAGAATCTGGAGTATTCCATCGCATGCTGTAGAAGGAATAATGGGAAGATTTGTCCCGGCAATTCCTGTTGATATTTCTGAATTTCATGACAACACTATCTGGTTTAACCATGACCGTTATTGTAAACCATTTATTACAGATCAAATAATCGCAGAAATTTTCAAAGATAAAACCGGTTTCGTCAAAGACACTTTTCTTNNTCTTGAAGGCCCCAAGGATGGGCAGTATATTCTTAAAGAAGATTTCAAAACCCAGCAGGGGGTAGTCACTTATCTTGATCAGCACAAAATGGAAGGAGGTGATTTAATAAAGCAGGGGCTTTTTGATCTAATCAGCAACATCATACTCATTGAAGAAAATAACTCAGGGGGTAAAAAATTTCATGTAAGAATTGGAGCCCCGAATACATCCTCCTTTCAAAACCTCGAAAATGATACAAAAAAAGGTTTGTACGAGTTATACGTAAACTATTTTTATCGCAGACAGGATGATTTTTGGAAAAATGAGGCACTCAAAATGTTACCCGATCTGAAAGGCAGCACCAATATGTTGATATGCGGAGAAGACCTCGGCATGGTACCTCATTGCGTACCCGAAGTGATGAAGGACCTTGGTATCCTGAGTCTTGAAATAGAACGTATGCCGAAAGATCCAAACAAAGAATTCTTTCATCCCAATGATTCGCCATACCTCGCTGTGGTAGCGCCATCTACTCATGACATGAGTACGATTCGGGGATGGTGGGAAGAAGATCGCGGAAAGACCCAACGGTTTTATAACAACATGCTGGGTCATTATGGTGAAGCGCCTCAGTTTTGTGAGCCATGGATTAACAGGGAAATTGTGGTGCAACATTTATATTCTCCCGCAATGTGGAGCATATTTCTGATGCAGGACTTGTTAGGTATAGACGGAAAAATCAGGAGAGAAAATCCCCTTGAAGAAAGAATTAATGTCCCCTCAAATACGCACCATTTCTGGCAATACCGGTTACATATCAACCTGGAAGACTTATTGAAAGAAAATGAATTTAATGAGGAAGTAAAAAAATATATTGTGGCAAGTGGAAGATAAATTCCTGGAATTACTTATTTCCATAATAAAGTAACAGGCATCAAATGGTTGTAAAATATAAGTCAGTTAATCATACGTTCCTGCATCCATTTACTATTTCAAAAGGTACCAAAACACACCAGCCATCTCTTCTCGTAGAACTGGAATACTTTGGCATAAAAGGTTATGGCGAAGCGCCAGCCATACCGTATTATAATATTACCGTTGAAAAAATGATTGATGATATAAAAACCAAAAAAGTCCTCATAGAAAAATTTGCCTTCACAAGTCCGGAAAGGTATTGGCATTACCTTCATCATCTCTTGCCCGGCAATCCGTTTTTGGTTTGTGCCCTTGATATGGCAGGCTGGGATATTTATGGAAAACTTAATAAAAAATCTTTGCATGTTTTATGGAATGGAGATATTTCCAGTAATCCACTTACCGATTACACAATTGGNNAAGATGGAAGAAAAACCATGGCCCATTTACAAGATAAAACTGGGAACGGATAGAGATATTGAAATTATTCGTGAACTCAGAAAGCATACATCATCAACTTTTAGAATAGACGCTAATGCGGCGTGGAAAGCAGAGGATGCACTTCAAAAAATTGAGATCTTCAAAAACCTTAATGTTGAATTTATTGAACAGCCGCTTGCAAAGGATGATTGGGAAGGAATGAAATTTCTGTATGAAAAGTCACCACTGCCGCTTATTGCTGATGAAAGTTGTGTTTCAGAAAATGATGTCGAAAAATGTAAAGGTTTCTTTCATGGAATAAACATTAAGCTTACCAAATGCAGCGGTATTACTCCGGCTTTGCGCATGATAACAAAAGCACGCGAATTGGGCATGAAGGTAATGGTAGGAAGCATGAATGAAAGTTCTGTTGGAACCGGGGCCATTGCTCAATTATTGCCTTTGATTGATTATGTGGATATGGATGGCCCTTTACTTCTTGCCGAAGATGTGGCGCAAGGAGTCACTTTTGATAAAGGAAGAATTATTTATAGTAACCTAGATGGTATTGGAGTCTCTATTGCTCCGTTTTGAAACTTTGTAAATTGGGTTCTATGCTCGTTGCATCAGCGATTGACAATTTTTTATTTGAATATTTTCTTATTTTGTAATTGCAGCTATTTGATACAACTGCGTAATATTTTGAAGAATCACCTGCACATGCAGCATTTCCTTATTTCTTAAATCCATGCTTACATATGGGCCACTACATTTTAATAATTCATTTTCTTCCCGCAGGTCGTATGCTACCGCGTTGGCTTTGCAATATATTTTACCAAGAAACAGTGCTAACTTAATCTTTATTTGACCGGAGGCGCCAATCAAGTTGATCTTGTCTTTTTGGATAAAAGATCTTAATTCCAGGAAATAGAAAGGCAAAAATTCATGATAGAAACAGCAGATAATTCAATTTCTCAATTGGCCAATTCTCTTAGGTAATCATAAGACACCCCCGAATAATCAATTATGGCCCCCGTTTATTCATTGCACATTTACAGCATTGTTAATTAATTATACATTTATGTAAAGATTATTCTGGTGGGAACGAATGTCTTTTCCCGCTATGCTTAATTTTTTTCAGCACAGTAGCCCAGTATTAGGAAGGTCAGATAATTACTGCCAAAATGAATATATATTTTCAATTTAAANNTAAATTATGCGTACAATTATTTTAGTTTTATCGCTAATCCCATTTTTTTGCTTTTCACAAACTAACAACAAAGTGTTTATCAAATTAACGGATGCAAATGGCAAACAAATAAATGGTGAATCAAAAGACATACATTATAAAGACTGGATATATACAACTTTTATAAATTCGAGCGGCAACAATAATACTCTACTCAGTTTTACCATGGATGTAAGTGGCGCCTCAGCTGTATTAAAAAAAGCGATGTTAACATCCTTGACGCTCTTAAACGGGGAGGTAAATGTTACTGCGGGAAATAAAAATACAGTAAGTCCGGAAATACTATATAAAATAAAGATGGAAAAAATCAAGGTCTTGAATTGTTCAGAAACAACAGGAAGCAATAATAGCATGCAAACAGCAGTTACACTGCAGGCCACTCGTATTGGTTGGATCTATTATACCACAAGTAACACTGGTGTGCAAACTGAATCGAAAAGATATGGCTGGGATGCTGAACTTAACAAAGAATGGGATATGGGTGAGAAGCCAATCAGAATGATTAAAGCCAGGGATAGACTTGTGGATAAAATCCAGTTGTGATAGCGAAATGATTTAGACTTATAACAAGGTGGAATAAATGTTTTTTTTATGACCTGTGATAGCCTGGTTCAGCCCTGAGAATAGAAGTGAATTTAATAATAACAGCAATATGGTTTGCTGCATGCAAGAAATGCAGCTCAAATGATATTTTCAGTAAAATTGAACTTTCAGGCAACAATTTTATTTCTGAAGAAAAAGTTGATTTAGCAGCAGGTTTAGGAAACAAAATCATTTTTGCCGAAGGATATGGAACTAATAATATTTCAAAAACAGCAGATGTTTTTATAGTATCTCGGAAAACTTATCTTAACCACAGGCATATCAATTATTAATTTTAAAAATTTACTATTATGAAA
>PKYU01000402.1 GCA_003132765.1 Chitinophagaceae bacterium
CAAAGTGCCACAATATTCCCGAAGGGTCGTGCAAAAAGCATTCACTACCCCAATTATTGTGTCTTATTGGTATCAGTCTAACGCCTATATATTTATTGGGAATGCCAAGACTTTGTAAGTCTTCCCAATACTGATCAACATTATCAACTTCAAGAAATATCATTGAATTATTAACCCAATCTTCCACAAAAGCGTTTTGCAGATAGAAGCCTAATGTTTCAAAAATTTTGAAGTAAGACATATCTTTTGAAATGGTGGATTCCTGAAAACCCAGGTCATTATAAAAATTTCTTGATACTTCAAAATCCTTTGATCCAATAAATGTTCGTACCGATTTTGCCTGATGATTCATATTTTGAATTTTTGTCTAAATAAATAGAATTCTTTGAGATCTGCCTNNGCAATGAATTGAAAACTGCCCAGAGGTATTGGAGCCGAAGTTGAGTTCTGGTGCGGGTGGAGAATTCATTAAAAGTCCATTCCGGACTGCTGCTCAACAAGGATTCAAAAAATGAAGATAAGAATTTCTCCCAAGACGCGGGTCCCGGCGGGGATGGGAACTCGGGAGAAAATTAAATAATATGGGAAATATTTTATTTATTTTCCTTATAAGCTTGATAATAATCAGAGCCCGCTACTGTCTGGAAAAAGTAATTTAGGAAACGCCGCATAGTAACTAAAAGGAATTATTAATGTGTGTAATCATAGCTTTGGCAAAGCAGGATAATAAAGGGTAAATGAATATAAATACGCTTAAGGCATTTGATTACCGCAACTACCGCTTATATTTTTCAGGGCAATTTATATCACTGATAGGGACATGGATGCAGCGCACTGCTGTTTATTGGGTAATATATATTCAAACACATTCTGCATTTATGCTGGGCTTCGCTGTGTTTGCCACACAATTTCCCTCCTTTGTTTTTTCTCCTCTTGGTGGTGTGGTATCTGACAGGTATAACCGTTACCGTGTAATGCTGGTCACGCAAATTGCTTCACTTATACAGGCTACACTGCTTGTAATTTTAGTGATGTTCACAAAATATACGGTTTGGGAAATATTTGCATTGAGCGCCATTCTCGGAACTATCAATGCTTTTGATGTACCTGCGAGGCAATCTATGGTTCCCCAGATGGTAGATAATAAAAAGGATTTGCATAATGCCATTGCCCTTAATTCATCTATGGCAAATTTAGCCAGGATGCTGGGGCCGGCCATCGCAGGTATTGTGTTGGAAAAGCTCGGGGCAGGAACCTGTTTTTCTATCAATGCGTTAAGCTTTCTGGCAGTAATTATTTCCTTATTGATGATGAAGTTCCCTGCTTATATTCCGCAGGTGAGGAAGAAAAGGGTATTCAGGGAATTTAGAGAAGGCTGGCAATATTTACGGCTCACCTCGGCTATTGGTTTTGTCATTTTATTATTGGCTTGTGTCAGTTTATTTGCGCTCCCCTTTATCACCGTTCTTCCTATATATGCCAAGGTAATATTTAAAGGAAACGCATCTACTTTTGGTTACCTCAACAGCGCAATAGGATTGGGAGCCGTTGGCGGAGCCATTTTTTTAGCCTCATTAAAAGCAGGATCTGACTTAAAAAGANNGTTGTCAATTTATTGATTTTTGGTGGCGCTTTGATGTTATTCTCCCATGTGACCAGCCTTCCTATAGCTTTGCTTTTTGCCATGCTCGCAGGATTTGGGATGATGTCACAAACAACAATATGCAACACCATTATTCAAACTACTGTATCTGCTGAAATGAGGGGAAGGGTTCTCAGTTATTTTGCCATGGCATATTTCGGGATGTTGCCTTTGGGTGGGTTAATAATCGGTACGGCCTCTCATTACTTTGGCGCGCCGGATACTCTTTTAGCTGAAGGAATTGCAGCTATAATTATAGCAGTAATATTTCTGCCTTTTCTGCGGAAAGATATTCTGAAAGAAAAGGATAAAATAAAATTAATAGAATTCGAAGACCCAACCGTTGGGCAAATCAATAAATAATAGATATAACTTTTTAAAATGGAACAATATAATAAGAAACAGAACGCTGCACTGCTGGTGATGGATATTCAGCAAGCCACCGTAAATATGCTGGGNNTCCTCTTACTATAGCTATACAGAAGGCCCGAAAAAATAAAATACCCGTTATATATGTAGTTATCGGGTTTCGCAAAGGATATCCTGAAGCAAGTGCGAATAATAAATCATTTTCAATGATCAAAACAGGGTCTATGAATTTTGATACTGAAGAAGCTGCTAAAGTGCATATGTTATAGTTGCACCGCAACCGGACGACATAATAGTAACCAAGAAACGGGTAAGCGCATTTACAGGAAGCGACCTGGAGGTAGTGCTGCGTTCAATGAAAATCAATCACCTGGTGCTTACAGGTATTGCAACCAGCGGTGTGGTATTATCTACCTTGCGGGAGGCGGCTGATAAGGATTACACGATAACTGTTCTCTCGGATTGCTGTGCAGACAGGGATGAGGAAGTTCACAGGGTACTTACGGCCAAGGTTTTTCCCAGGCAGGCGGAAGTAATGCCTTCAGAGGATTGGTTAATTGCTAAATAACTATTAAAAGAATTTTATTGTGATCGCTGAATTCCAATTAACCTAAATTAGCAGGCGGATTAATAAATATGTCAGGAAAATTTTCTAAAATTTCAATTAAAATCTTATGGATCAATTTTGGCTCAAAAATCCCGAACCACATGACTATCCTGCTGCGATAGATTACCTGGAATTGCTTTTCACGAGCGAGGAAAGCAAAGAGCATGCGGAAAATTTAAAAAAAGTACCCACCATTGTAAAAAAAGCTAAAGATGTGTTGCGGGCAAGTAATCTACCTATTTTACCGCAGGATAATATACATGTGAGGCAGGATCTGAAGAAAGTAAAGAAGGGGGAAAAATTGTCTCCCATATTATTGGTTAGGAGCGACCATAAACTAATTATTGCAGATGGGTATCATCGTATTTGCGCCTTATATTATTTATCCGAGGATCTTGATATTCCTTGCAGGTTAGTTTGAAGTTGAACAGGAGTAATTTCAAAAATGAACCGCATTTATTTCTTCTTTTCAAGCATCATTAAATTTTCCTTTGCCTCCATCAAAAATTTTCTTGCCGGATCGGCGGTATTATCTTCAAAACGTCTATGGCCCTTCGTTACCTTACTGATGATTTTATTTTGGCGGAAATAATATCGTCCTTCAAAAGTGATTTCAGTTTTAGTATAGTCAAGCTCATTGCTCGCTTTATCCAAAGGAAAAGAATGAAACCGTTCATAAACAAATATTAATTGATTGTTCCTGAAGTAAAATCCCTTTATTTCAGTTCCGTAAGACAGGCCTACCCAAACGTAAATCTTTTTCACCTGCCCATTCTTAAAATATCCGGTCATCATTCCCCCGCCATCAGGCATGTTCTTAAGAAAGTCTTCGTTTTGCAACGTAATTTTTTTCATTGAGGAGTCGCTATCGATCATTCGGGATTCTTTCCCAACGATTTTTATAAAGTCGGGCCCGGACTGTGCTGATGAAAAATTTGACAGGACAAAAGAAGCAAATAGAAAGAGGATAAAATTGCGGAGCATAACCATATAGTTCCTGCTGATCATTCAATTTAGTTTATTAGCCCCAAACTTAAAGATTATTTTTTCCAAAAATAAAATATAAGGATTGCTAAAAACATGCTCCATGGATTTTCAGCGTACAATTACACCTTAACCTTTGGAAAAGTTTCATAAATTTTCAGGGCACTTAATCGTGTAACTTATTATTCTTTTTATCGATATAGAATAATTTTTCATCTTTCATTACCCTGGCCTCCCTATTTGTAAAAATATCTGCATAAGCATACATAGGGGTTATTACCCAACTTCCTTTGGTATCAATATATCCCCAAAGACCATTGTCATTTTCGGCCGGCGCTAGTCCTTCAGCAAAATTGTGTGCATTGGCAAAATGGATCGGTATAGCCACCTTCCCGGATGTATTAATATATCCGTAAAGTTTGTTCCTGGAAACGGAAGCCAAACCATCATTAAAATCCAGGGCCTCATCATAAACAGGTTCTGTAATGGCTTTACCGGTGCTATCGAGATACATCCATTTTGTACCTTTTCTTACGGCAGCATATCCTTCATTGAAAGTTAATCCTTCATCATATTGCGGACTTATTATTTCAACGCCTGATTTATTTACGTAACCTACCTTACCGTCTTTCTTTACCTGTGCAAGGCCGCAAACGCAGTTATCTACATAATCATACTTGCTTTCCCATTTTTGTGAGTAGCCGCAAAGTGCGGGGAAAGTCAGCACAAGCAGCAGTAACTTTTTCATGGTATTTGTTTTAAGTTGAAAGAATGAATTTCCAAAGCAAAATATTTACCTTCTCGTAGAAAAAAGATGACCGCGATAAGGAGATGGCATGATTTATATCCTATTTCCCGATGTTCATTTTAAGTTAAAGTCTTAATACAGGAGGTTGTTTTGGGAAGCAGTTGTTGCATACCTTGGTCGCTTCAAAGTTTACCTGGTGTAAATGAAAATGTCCCGGGCTTCTAAACCCAGGACATTACGAATTGTATACTCGAAATTATTTAGCTATACTGCGCAAGGGACAAAANNTTACCCCTTGCGGAGTATAATTGAGAAACCCGTTTTAAATATTACTTAGCCGGAGGCGTTAAAGTGTATCCCATAGATTGCATTATATATAAACGGTCATAATAGACTCTATCCGTATCAATTTTTCCATTAGTTACATGGGCAGTATATTGCAAAGGAAAAGTTACAGTTTTACCGGTTTGGGTAAAAG
>PKYU01000497.1 GCA_003132765.1 Chitinophagaceae bacterium
TTTGCGGAAAAATGAGCTGAATGGTTGATAATATATTTAAGATTTCGCCTCCGGCAGGTGTTCCCTCTCCTTTCATACTCAAGTCCAGGTCCACCTCTAGTGAGCCCGCAATCTGGCCAAAGCAAAATATTCATTGACTAACTACTTTCCGCCCACGTTGAAAAGCACACAGCCAATACGCTGCACACAGATCCTGAATTGTTCCTGTTTCTGATTTTTACTTATGCCCCTGCCTTCTAAAACCTTTTCAATTCTTACACCTGCTACCGCACCGGGAAGAATTGTATTCCTGCCTGTAGTACTTTTATGTATTGGCTTAAATATTGTTTCAGATGAAAATAAATTATGTGATAACCCAATTCCAATTCTTACAATTTAATTAAAAATTATTTTATGAAAAGAGACGGTACAACAATAAGTATATGGCAAAATAATATGCCTGACTATATTTCGCAGACGCATACTTTACGTGCTGAGATTTATGATGTGCTGATTGTTGGCGGAGGCATCACAGGTATCAGTACAGGTTTACTTTTACAAAAGGCAGGAAAAAAATGTATGATCGCTGAGGCCAAAACTATTGGCTTTGGAACTTCCGGAGGCACTACAGCTCATTTAAATACTTTTATGGATAGCCCTTATAATGAAATAGAGAAAAATTTTGGGAAAGATAATGCTCAGTTAGTATTCACTTCGGCGAAGCAGGCAATTGATTTAATTGAAAAAAATATTAAAGAATACAATATCAATTGCGAATTTAGCGAACAGCCCGGTTATCTTTTTTCACAGGATAAAAAACAAAGCAAGGAACTGGAAGACATTTTTGAAGCTTCTAAAAAGGCTGGCTGCGAAGTAGTATACAGCGATTCAATACCAGTGTCTGTTGAATTTAATAAGGCTGTCATTTATAAAAAGCAGGCTCAGTTTCACCCTACAAAATATTTGTATGCACTGGCAAAAGCATTTGAAGATGCAGGAGGGACATTGGTTCAGGGTTGCAGGATAACCGGAGTAAATGAAAACAGTCCATTGGAAATGGAGAGTGACAGAGGTAAAATAATTGCAAGGTTCTTAATTTATGCAACGCATGTTCCGCCAGGCGTAAACCTGTTGCAGTTTTACTGTGCACCATATAGAAGTTATGCAATGGCCGTTACACTAAAAGATAATAATTATCCGAATGGTCTTGCGTATGATATGTATGATCCATACCATTATTATCGAACACAGGAAATAGATGGTGAAAAATATTTAATTGCAGGAGGAGAAGATCATAAAACAGCACATAAAGAAAATACTGAAGCATGTTTTACAAAACTGGAAAGCTACCTGCATAGATATTTTGACATTGCAGAAATATCATTCAAATGGTCATCACAATATTTTCAATCCACTGATGGTTTGCCATACATCGGGTATTTACCGGGCAATCCTTTAAATGTATTCGTGGCAACGGGCTATGGAGGTAATGGGATGACCTATAGCCATATTGCGGCAAAGGTTCTTACAGACATGATTGTATTGGGTAAAAGTGAGTATAAAAAATTATACGATCCAAAGAGGATAAAACCGGTTGCGGGCTTTACAGATATTATAAAAGAAGCTGCAGATGTTGTTGGAAATTTGATAGGCAAATGGTTTCCATCTTCAAAAATTAATGAACTGGCAGACCTTGCACACGGTGAAGCAAAGGTTGTGAAATATGAAGGCCATTCTTTTGGTTTATATAAAGATGAAAATGGGAATGTCCATGCTGTAAATTCCGCCTGTACGCATATCAAATGTAAAGTAGCATGGAATAATGCAGAACAATCATGGGACTGCCCATGCCATGGATCAAGATTTGATGCAGATGGAGAAATGCTTACAGCACCTGCAAGAAAAAATTTGGAGAAAATTGATCTGAGAGAAATTAATGAATAGTAAATAGGTCGAACTTCGACCTGGAGTTAAAGATTGTGAATTTAGCTATTACGTTTTTATCACTATTATATTTAGCCTCTACATAAAATCATTGAGTTGGCATAAGGAATAACCATATCCTTTATCAACCCGTTCTGATACATGCACTCCATATTCCCATAGTACTTCTCCTTTTTCAAATTCATTCAATGAATTAAATTCATAAAGAGTAATCTCCATCGATTTTATATTTTTCCTTACCAGTTAAATTATAGGGTAATCTACACCATTATCATAAGATGGATGCGCCGGCCAAACAGACCATCTCACGCCGTGGCCAATTGACCACCCTTTTAGCTGGCGAAGATTTGGGGCACTCTCAAATTTTAGGATAGTCAAACCAATTGCTGGCTTGATTTAGAATGGTCATTTTTCTTCGGCGCAAACTGGTTAAATTTTTTCGGCTTTCTGGGTTTGCAAAAACCAGCGGAGTCTGGTAAACGGTCGCCAGCGCTTTGCAGTCTTGTATGATAAACAGCCCAAAACCTTCACTTTATTTTGATATAGTTTAGTGTAGAAGGGCAATGGTTGACCGTCTGCCTAATTGAGCAACCACTTTTTAAACTTTCAAACTTGAGCCAGATTTTTATTTTTCATGGATTATCAATACCCACACCTAACCAAAAAATTATTATGAGTAAATGTCGATAGGCTAAATTGTGATTGCAATTGGCAATAGCTATACCTTACCATTATTAATCATGACTCCCAGAAATCGTTTATTTGGTCATCAAAGATCAAAAAATAATAATAATTCCCGCTCCATTTTTCAACCCACTTAATAAAATAAATGTTCAAATAAGGCGGCCAATTTAAAATTGTAGGGCAAATTGTAGGGTATATAAAAAAAGCCACATATGTCGTAAAACGTCATAAGTTGCTGATTATCATTGTGGTAGCACACTGGTTCGAACCGCGGACCCTCTGCTTGTAAGAAAGGAGGGAGATTGTTTTGGTTGTTTTTAAAATAAAACAAAACAGAAGAATACTTCCCAGAAGGTTGATTATCTGTATATAAATGGTTGAAGGCATAAAAGAATATAAAAGAGTTTGTTTTGTTTTCTTTTAAATTTGTTGGTGAAATTATTGGTGAAATTTTTTTTTATTGAGGTAGCAACCAAAATCTAGTTATGGACTAAAGGAGGTTAGAAAAATGGAAAATATCTTGTATGTCGGATATCCTTAAACCTTGTTGGATAAAGTTCATGGAGTTTGCACGGGGCAATGTGGCTGCATTGGCAAGGACTTCGATTAGAATTGTAAGAAACAAATTCAATTTAGTACATACGACCTGGATATTAACCCACATTGCAGGATATCGGCC
>PKYU01000329.1 GCA_003132765.1 Chitinophagaceae bacterium
ATCAAATCAGTTTTCTTGTTCAAGAATCTTCTATTTATTGCGACGTAGCCCAGTGGTTTATTAATAGGTTTATACTTATTACGGCATATAGTCGAACTGTTTTTTCCAAGTTGCTGGGAAGGGAAAAAAGGAAGCGGCATTGCAGCCAATAATTCATTGACTTTTCTGAAAAATAATCAGATGTAACACCTTGATTATCTTTCACTGGCCACGAATTTGTGTAGCCTTGTTCCAAAATTTCCTATAAGCATTAAAACATTCTGAGTATATATGTGAGATATTTTTCTACCGCACATTTTTACACTTGATTTCAAATAAAATTTCTCCAGTTAAGTAAGATTAAGTTAAATTAGTTAATGGAAAAAAAATATCCTTTCTATTTCAGGTCGACTGTTATTCTTTTTGGTATTATCCTTTTTGTGTACATATTATTTATGCTTAAGAGTATATTAATTCCTTTAGCATTTGCGGTAATGATTTCAATTCTTTTAAATCCCTTGGTAAATAAATTTCAGCAAAAAAAAATACCTAAAATAATAGCTATAGGTATTGCCCTTGTTATTTCTACAGTTTTTTTAGCGGGAGTAATGTTTTTTATTTCATCACAAATCGTAAAGTTTTCGGAAAATATGACGGCATTACAACAAAAGTTTTCTGAGCTTTTTGGTGATTTCCAGTCATGGCTTCAACAGAATTATTCTCTTTCTTTAATTAAGCAGAAGCAATGGATTTCCGAAGCAGGTAATAATTTAAAACCGTTACTGGCTGCAACCCTTGGCACAGCATTAGACACCGTGAGTGTAATTGTTTTATTGCCCGTCTATATTTTCCTGATACTTTATTATAAAACGCTTATTCTTAATTTTTTTTATGAAGTTTTTGCTGAAAGAAATTCCAACGAGGTAGGAGTTGTATTAGAGCACACAAAAAAAGCTATACAGAGCTATATGATTGGCCTGCTACTCGAAGCGATAATTGTTGCTGCATTAAATTCTACTGCGCTACTTATTTTAGGGGTTGATTATGCTGTTTTATTAGGAGTTATTGGCGCTATCTTAAATGTTCTTCCATATATAGGAGGAATAATTGCTATAGCACTTCCTATAATTATTGCATCCATTACTAAAAATGGCTACTCAACTCAAATAGGGATAATAATTGCTTACATGGTGATACAGTTTATCGATAATAATATTATATTTCCAAGTATAGTGTCATCGAAAGTAAAGATTAATGCTTTGGTATCATTAGTTGGTGTTTTGCTTGGAGGCGCGCTATGGGGATTAGCTGGTATGTTTTTATCAATACCTCTTATTGCTACTTTAAAAATTATTTTTGATAGAGTGGAGGAGTTGAAACCCTGGGGCAAAATATTAGGAACCGAAGTTCCAGTCTATCATAAAGGCCAGGTATGGAAACGCCTCAAGAAATCAAAAAGAACATTATCAGAAAAAATTATTAACAAAACATCATAGTTTTGAGCTTACAATACCAGAAAAATTGGGGTACGTGTAAGTATAGTCTTTATGTGCAATGACGCATTGAAGATTTACAAGGAAATTAATTCACGGGGGCTCACGCATAAGGAACCCTATGTTGGAAATAATCTGTGGGTGGTCAACCTTAATCCGGATGAATTACCTTTGTTAACTAATAGCAGGATTATTATTTAAAACTGTCAACTTTTTTCAGGACGTGTCAATGCTCTATTCGGATTGGATTAAAGCAGACAGAAAGTAATAAGCACAGAAAATTTAAACCCTGAAGCACAGCTGCCATCGAGTAAGCAAGGGCGATTCCACTCCCTGCTCCTCACAAAACTCGATTCATACGGCTCTTTAGGAATATGCAGGTAATTTGTAGGCCGCGCATGCTCTCGGCATTAGTTCCGTCAGGCGAATTAGGGTAGGCATTAAACCTTATCATCAGAATTTGTAACTTTAATCAGATGCAGTGACCTGGCTGGACGAGCAATGAATTCCACCAAAGCAGCAAGCCGTCAACGTTAACGGAAATTTAATAACAGCATCCTACTCCTAACATAATGACACTTTACACATGCACGTATTTGAAATTGGCGAGTTTAAAATTCTTAAAGGCATTAAGGCAGCAGAACCAAAGTTTAGAGAGACACTCTCAAAACTTATAATTTCAAAATACGATAAAGACCCATATCCGACAGATGTTATTACAGAAATACTTTTCTTCTGCAGAGACTATTATATTTCAGAATTTGAAAAAATTCTTAACAATGAAAAGTCATATTCTTTCTATAAAGAAATGGTTTGGATGCATGAGCAGGCAACCAATTTGAGACATTCTGAACATTTCAAAAATTGACCAGACGAAATTGACAAATCATACATCGCTGAATATCGACGAATTCTCAAAATGATTATTGAGCAAGGTTGTTATGTAGACATGTTCAACGGCGAAAAAAGAGACCTGAAATTCAAAGAGAGAATACATCCAATTATTAATGACTTTCTTTTTTTAGGTAAAATGTTAATCGGCGTTTCTGAGTCAATTGCAGAGCAAGGGATGATTGAAGATGCTACAGATGTTTCGTTTGATAAAAACAATTTTTATATTTTTAGCAGAAGGCATCACTACAAATTTATTTTCAACCATATTGGGCATAAACAAGAGAATGAAAATCCTGAATATATTATTGATGACAATGGCAGCACAGATTTTAAAAAAGCAATATTAGAAAGCTTTGGTATTGAGTATGATAAGATTTGGCAGACTATCGTATTAGTCATGGAACATTTCAAATTAAAATATGGTGATTGTGTGTCGGCAGAACAAAATGGTTTTTTACGAGATATTGAAAACTATTCAGGAACTCCTCTTGCTTCAATAGAAAACCTTTTGTCGGGCATGACATTGACAAAAGAAAATAAAATGATTTTGTCTGAATTTCTTAAAAAGCCACATTCCCTAAATAAATATCTATATCGACCCTTTCTACTTTGGACAATTAACCAAAAGAAGTATTATGTTTTTGGAACTGCCTCATTATTTGAAGCAGAGGCAAGCTTGTATTTAAATGCAATCCCCTGGGGCAAAGTTCCTACAGAATGGTCTGATGTTGCAAGTTTCATAAAGTACAAAAATAGAAAACATCTTGAGCATGATAAATGGCTTGATGACAATGTGGAAAATAGTATAAAAACAACAGGATTAATTTATCAGCGTTCAGTAAAAAAGTTGATTACTAAAAAACAGTCGTATTCACTTGAGGTTAAAGATTTAGGAGAAATTGATTTTCTAATAATTTCCCCACATGTCAATAAAGTTTTCATTGCAGAATGTAAACATTTACAAGGTCGTTACGATATGGTAAACCAAAAAGAAGACTATGACCACTTCACTAAAGATGGGAAAGACAAATGTTATAACTCAAGGATAAACCTGAAAACCAAATGGCTGACGGAAAACAAAGCCATACTCGAAGAACATTTACAATTGAGATTCAAAGAACCTAACCTCTCATTGAAAGAGTATCAGATAGAAGGTATCTTTTTCATAAATACTCCTACATTTTACTTATACAATTCCGACATAAGAATTTATACATTTGAGCAAGTGATTGATGTAATAACAGGCAAACACACAGACCCAGTTTTTTCTTGCACTGTTGATGAAGAAGATAGAAACATCTTCTATTCAATTAAGTATCCATATTTTGGAAGTCTGAAATGATGTACTATGAGGACGAAGATGACGATTACGAAGTAGACAAGTATGGATTTCCAATAAAACCGTAGACATAAACTTCCGCTAACATAGGTCACTGTTGCACAACCCAGATTTCAAAAAATGGCTATTTGTAATTTCTCTTCATAAGCATTTTGAAGCTTTTACGGGGCAGCTATTTTTATTTTTTTTCAATACTCATTGGCATTCGATACTGCAGTGCTGGCTGACCTGCAAATCCTCATCTTTTGTAATGCTATC
>PKYU01000022.1 GCA_003132765.1 Chitinophagaceae bacterium
ATCTAAAAGTCAGCCATTCCCTTTAGAAAAAAATTGAATGGTAAATAATGAAGCGCATACAGGCATCAATACATATAAGCTCATCAATTATAAATGCCCGGAAAACGCCGGAATTGGTCCCAAACATTACCTATAGCCCAATCCAAAACAGATGATTGAAATGTATATTAGCTTACCTTTTATTCCTTTTTATTCCGCTCCAAGGCAAAGGATTGGGATATTTTTAGTGTTGCTCATATTAAAATGTACCGGACCGTTATAATAATATTTTGCTGCTCCATTAAATTCTTCATTTAAAAAACATCTTTAAAAGGGTTCAGGTCAGTCAAATTAATCCAATGAAAAAAATTGGAAAGATTCCACGATGATCAGCATATAAGAACCGGTAATATTGAATAAGTAAAAAATAATTATTAATTCAAACAAAATTTCCAACCCATAATTCAGGTTTTAGCGACAATCATAATTAACGGTCTTTATACCGGTAACCATAAGAATAACTAACGGTATAGGGTAACCATTATTGCTATAAGGTCTCTTTTGGATAGAGTTTCAAATATATCGTTAGGCAGCGTGAGACCAACCTTTTTAAATCACCATCGCGAGTTGGAAAATTACCTGACCTGATATAGTTCTTTTTTGCTCATTCATTTTTAAAAAAACCAAAATATTCAATACGATAGTATTAAGAAATTCGTTTATTTAATAAAATACCGGATATTGTCTTCAAATCAATAAAAGTCGAAAGGCCTGGTAGTAAAGTTCCTGTATGAAAAAAATTGTATCCTGCATCTTCATATTTTCATTTGTAATAACGGCTTATTGCCAGCAGGCGGACTTTACCTATACAAACAGCAGCGGCTCATTCTGCAGCCCCGCAGTGATACATTTTGCCGAAGCTGCTACCGGGAGCCCAACGGGTTTTGTCTGGAACTTTGGCAACGGAACGGGGAGCAATTCAGCAAACCCCGTTGTGACCTATAATAAACCAGGTTCTTATGCGGTACAACTTATCGTGATTTACCCTCAAACCTCTCTTTCGGTTACCAAAACTATTGTGATCAATCCTGCCCTTACGATTTCTATCGGGTATGATAGAAATTATATCTGTAATCCCGGGATCATTCATTTTACGGGAACAGGTAATGGGAATATTACTTCATATCAATGGGATTTTGGAGACGGTTCAGGAACAATAACAACCGGCACCGACACTATTTCGCATAATTTTACATCGCTGGGAAGCTACAACGTACAGCTAATGGCAACAAAGCGCAACGGGTGCTCAGCTTCAGCGGAAGCAGTCATTGTTTTTGCACAATTGCCACCCATTTCGGGAACCATTTCTCCGTCATCAGGATGCATTCCTGCTAANNCCCGCCTCAACAGCGAACAACACTACCAATCATGTTTACCTAACTGCCGGAAGTTATGCTCCTTCCGTGATTGCTACTACCAGCGAAGGTTGTACCGGCACTTATAACTTTAATGCAGTTGCATTTGGAACGCCTCCTTTTAGTGAGAATGCGTACCCGGTCCACTCTATTATATGCGGCGCTGATACAGCGGTGTTTGTCTCAACCGCTACCAATGCCAATTATTATTACTGGGATTTTGGGGATGGAAGCCAGGTTGTCGTTGCGGACACCATCGTTCACCATAAATATAATTCTCTTGGAACTAAGAATGTTACCGTAACGCCTTACTATAATGGTTGTGCCGGCAACCCCATTAATTTTCAAATTACGGTGCAGGGGGTTATCGCGGGATTTACTTATTCAAATACCTGTATAGATAAAAAGATATTTTCCTTTACCAATACCAGCCAGGGAAATTTGTCCGCAGTTTCCTGGGATTTTGGGGATGGCTCGCCGGTCGAAAATACGGTTAACCCAACCCATACTTTTTCCGGCCCAGGTTCTTTTGTGACTAAGCTAACGGTTACGGATAGCCTTACATGGTGCAGCGATTCATCTTATCAGACCATCTACACATCTTCTCCCGTATTGGTAAATCCTGACACGTTTCTGTGTAAAAATTCCGTCACCACTTTTACAGTACTTCATGGTTCCCTTAATCCTGCAGATACCTACACATGGCATGTTGCAGGTATTGTTGCAGGCCCTTTCAATGACTCTGCCTATACTGCCAAAGCGACTATTACAGGAAATTTCAATAATTACGTAATCATTAATCACGGCCCTCAATACTGTCCTGATACTATCAGTCTTGCCAATACACTCGTGGTAAAAGGCCCCGGGTTGAGTTTTACTGGTTCTGCTGCCCTTTGCCAGGCAGGATCATATACCGTTTCAAATACCTCTCCGCCAAATCCGGCAGATTCAGTGGTTACCTGGTATTGGAATTTCGGCGAAAACAGTGGTAATGACACCACGTATCAACCTACGCCTTATGTTTACAAAAACGCGGGCTTATACAATGTAACCTTAGCAGGAATTGACATAAATGGCTGTAAGGACAGCCTAGTGGAGACCGTTACGGTTCACCCGCTACCTTACTTATATGTTGTACCTGCTCTTGATACTCTTTGTGCCGGAAAGACGGATACTCTGCTGGCTTATCATAGCGATAGCCTGCAATGGGCTCCTTCCAATTTTCTAAGCTGCACTACCTGCGATACAACGATCACTAACACTAATGCAGATACGAAATATTATGCAACAGCAACCTCGGTATTTATGTGTAGTGTAACTGATACAGTTGCATTAACTGTTTTTAACCCGTTTACAGCTTTTCCTTCATTGACTAACCCGGCTATTTGCCTCGGTGACACGGTTCAGTTACATGTTGATCCGCCGGGAAAAAGAATACGCTGGTCCCCTGCAACCGGTTTATCAAACCCTAATATTTATGATCCAATTGCTACGCCATTGCAATCAACCAATTATGTGGCCACGCTCACTGATTCTGCAGGATGCTTCACAAGCAATATAAGTATCAATGTCACGGTGAAGAGCCTGCCGGAGGTGGATGCGGGGCCGGACCAGACCCTTCCATACAATACGCCATTTTCCATAAATCCAAAATACAGTAATAATGTCTCAACTTTTNNTTATAGTTGGACACCCGCAGGTTCCTTAAACTGCTTCAACTGTCCCGACCCGACAGGTATAGCTACCGCTTCCAATACTTTTTTTATTAAGGTTACTTCTGACAGTGGCTGTATCGCCGGGGACTCCATAAATATATTTGTTGAATGCAATGAAGCATACCTGCTGATGCCCAATGCCTTTACCCCAAATAATGATGGTCATAACGATTATTTCTATCCGTTAACACGGGGTGTTAAATCGATTACGAAGTTTTCTATTTATGACCGTTTTGGAAAGTTGGTTTATGAGGCCCGGAATTTTCCACCAAACGCAAAACAATTTGGATGGGATGGTAAATTAAATGGGACGGATCAATCATCTGCCGTGTTTGTCTATTACCTCGAAGCAATTTGCGACCTCGGTGATAAATTGTATAAAAAGGGAAGTTTTGTATTAATAAGGTAGGGATTNNATTAGGGTAAGAAGCATCACCCCTGCCTCCCGCCTGAAGCGGGACAGGCTCTCTCCTCCGGGAGAGGGGAAAAGCAAAATCAGAGTCGATGATTGATACCAAATATTTTCAATAAATTTTTCCACTCAGATTTTATAATAATGCCT
>PKYU01000182.1 GCA_003132765.1 Chitinophagaceae bacterium
ATATTTTAACTGATAAATTCTTTTTTCAATAAAAACACTTCGTCAGGCCGGGATGTATTTATTAACGGATTATTTATCATCACATTTTATTTTAGGAAAAAATTGCCTGGTTGCTATTTTTTTAAAATTAAAATGCGATAAGACAGATTCTTATCCATCTTTGTATCATCTTTGCTGCTATGACAAAAGCCGCCGGGCTTAAGAGCTAAATTTACCTGATAAGAAATCGATTATGAGTTTAATTAAGACAGGAGGGAATTTTATTACAAAAAAGTTAGCGGGATTTTTTATTGATTTAAATAACGCCCTTCAGTTTGTATTGCGCTTTTTCAGGGAAGTTTTTAAACCACCCTACGAAATAAAGGAAATTCTCAGGCAATGCTACCAGGTAGGGTATAAATCTCTTTTCTTAATTACATTAACAGGATTTATTACAGGCCTTGTTTTTACCAAACAATCACGCCCCTCATTATCAGAGTTTGGGGCAACATCATGGCTGCCATCGCTTGTTGCAATAGCTATTATAAGGGCATTGGCACCTCTGGTGACTGCATTAATCGCCGCCGGTAAAGTTGGTTCTAATATCGGGGCCGAATTAGGCTCCATGAAGGTTACGGAACAGATAGATGCTATGGAAGTTTCGGCAGTAAATCCGTTTAAATTTCTGGTGGTAAGCCGGGTGCTGGCCACTACCCTGATGGTACCAATGCTTATGTGCTATACAGGGGCAGTAGGTATGTTAGGTTCGTATTTGAATGTTCACCAGAATGAGCAGACAAGTTTCGTTTCGTTTTTCCAGACTGCTTTTGGAAATATTTCCTTTCTCGATATTTTTTCATCTCTGATAAAAAGTGTCGTTTATGGTTTTACTATAGGTATAGTCGGTTGCTACAAAGGATTCCATGCTTCTAACGGAACAGAAGGTGTTGGCAAAGCAGCTAATGCATCAGTTGTTCTTTCTATGTTCCTGATTTTTGTTGAAGAAATCCTTATTGTTCAGATCACAAATAGTTTCAGATAGGTGGGAAATGCAAGTAACATTAAGAATGAAAAAAAGTTAATGATTTCGATTAGGGATCTGTATAAATCATTTGGTGGCAACGAGGTTTTAATGGGAGTCAATCTTGATGTTTTTTATATGGAAAATGTTGTTGTATTGGGCAGATCAGGATCAGGTAAATCTGTGCTTATTAAGATCATTTGTGGCTTATTATACCAGGACAAGGGAAATGTGAATGTTTTGGGTAAAGAGGTGAATCGGTTAAATGACAGTGAATTGCGGGAGTTGCGGCTGCAGGTCGGATTTTCATTTCAGAATAGTGCTTTGTATGATAGCATGACTGTAAGAGAAAACCTTGATTTTCCATTGGCACGAAATGCAAGAAACCTCACAAGGAAAGAAAGGACCCGGGAAATAGAATCTGTTTTGGATGATGTTGGCTTATTACAAACAATTGACCAAATGCCTTCAGAACTTTCCGGAGGGCAAAGAAAAAGGATTGGTGTGGCACGCACATTAATTCTGCGTCAGAAGATCATAGCGTATGATGAACCTACATCTGGCCTTGACCCAATAACGAGTATGGAAATTAATAACCTGATAAATTTAGTAAGGCAAAAATTTAATACGACTTCTATTATAATTACGCACGATCTTACCTGTGCAAAATCTACCGGAGACAGGGTCGCTATGTTATTTGATGGAAAGTTTATAAAGCAAGGTACTTTTGCTGAAGTTTTTAGCAGTGATGACGAAAGAATTCACAATTTTTATAAATATAATTTTGTTAATCAATGAGGAAATCGATCATTGAAGGTTTGGCGGGAAAAATACAAATTGAAATTTNNAAAAACAATAATTTATACAGATGAAATCTACCAATTATCAGAGGGCTATAGTAGTGGGGATATTTGTTTTTCTTGGCGTGGCTATATTTATAATAACAGTACTCACCCTGGGTTCGCAACATAAAACCTTCGAGCGAACCTTAACCGTGAAATCATTCTTTAATGATGTAAATGGACTTCAAAAAGGAAATAATGTTTGGTTTTCAGGTGTAAAGGTGGGAACTATAGGAAATGTAAAGTTGCAGGAAGATGGCAAGGTTGAAGTCGATATTAAGGTAGAGGTACAATCAGTAAAATATATTCCAAAAAATGCAATGGTAAAATTGAGTACCGATGGATTAATCGGGAATAAGATCATTGAGATTTATGGAGGTACTCCGGGTACTCCTACCATTGCGAATGGCGATGTTTTGAATAATGAAAAACAAATTGCGACTGATGAGATGATGAATACACTTTCTAAAAATAATGATAATTTATTTTCAATAACCAACAGCTTTAAACTAATAAGCAGCCGCCTTGCCGATGGCAAAGGTTCCCTGGGGAAATTGTTAACGGATGAATCTTTTTCTATTCAACTGATTGAAACAATAAAAGGTCTTCATAAGGCCTCAGAAAATCTTGAAAAGCTATCTGCAAATATTGCCATATATACTTCGAAATTTAATGATAGTGGTACTTTAGCCAAGGACCTGGTAAGCGATACACTAATCTTTAGTAAGTTGAGAGCAACAGTTTCCAAATTAGAGAATATAGCAGACTCATCCCAAAGCGTTATCACCAATCTTAAGGCTACTACGAGTGCTATTAATACGGGTTTAAAGAGCAGCAAATCGCCTGCCGGATTATTGTTGAATGATGAGTATTCTGCCAACCAGATAAAAATGACTTTGGAAAACCTTCAATCGGCAAGCAAAAAACTGGACGAAGACCTTGAGGCCGCCAAGCATAATTTCCTATTGCGGGGATATTTCAGAAAGCAGGCAAGGAAAGCTAAAGCAGATAGCACCCGAAACTAACCTTCCTTCCTTGGTGGCAACTCAAATGCAACTGCATCATGTTCAAAATAACCTTTATGGGATGAATCACAAAAGGGCTTATTTTTTGAAAGACCACAACGGCAAATTGATACAATTTCCCTCCCATTGAGCCCATAAACGTTCCCATCTTTATCAACAATTTCAAAATCACCTTCTATTCTAAGAGAACCATTGCTCTTAACTGTAATTTTTGTACTGGCCATATTCAATATATAATTAGGGGTAAAAATAAGGAAATAAAAATCAGAAAATTTTTAACATTATTACTTTTTAAAATTAAAATCGCAACAAAGAAATTCATCTAATTTCATAAACCTAAATTATAACCATTGCCCCGATTCTTAAAATACACTCTGAAGATTTTTGGGGTATTCATAGGCTTTCTAATTTTAATATTCCTTGTATTATTTGTTTATGTATCTCTCAATAAGAAATCGATTATTAAAAAGGTTACGGAGGAGATTGGAAAAATAATAAACGGGAATGTTTCTATAGGGGATGTTGATTTAAGTTTTATCAGAACTTTTCCAAATGCTTCGGTCCTGCTTCACAATGTTTCCATTACTGATACTTTGTATGAACAGCATCATCATCCTTTTTTCAAAGGGGAGAACATGTATGTAGAACTTGGTATTATGAAACTTATAAAAAATGAATCTGCTATAACCGGATTTAAAATTGAAAAAGCGTCAATTTATTTATATACTGCAGAAAATGGCTATTCAAATGCATACTTACTGAAGCCAAAAAAGGATTCTTCTTCCGCAGGCGGTAAGCCGGGCAAGGCTGAAAATGAAATAAGATCAATCGTGCTCTTTGATGTAAGAATTACCATTGATGATCGTAAAAATAAAAAGCTACATGATGTTGAAGCCAATAATTTGGTGGTAAAGATTAAAAACAATGAGGCTGTTACCTTATTTTCGGTGAAGGCAAATATCCTTATTCACGGACTGGCCTTCAACATACCTAACGGTAGCTTTTTGAGAGAAAAAAAATTTGAAGGAAAACTTGATTTTAGGATTGAAAAGAAATCTGAACAATTACAATTTGACAGCATCGATATAAAATTAGCAGAACAACCGTTTAATTTCAGCGGAAGTTTCGATCTTATTGGTCCGCACCCCCAATTCAATCTTCGGTTACACACCCGAAACATAATGTATGACGTTGCGAAATCTTTATTGGCCGCTAAAACAGATACCGCTTTATCTATTGTTGATCTTGATAAAAAATTAGATGCGAATGCAAACATCAGTGGACCATTACATGAGGGGGATCCTCTAATACTTGTAACCTGGAAAGTAGAGAATACAAACTTTACTACNNTTACTGGATATTATACCAATGAAGTTATTGCCGGTTTGCCAAGGCGTGATCCAAATTCAAAAATTGAGATTAGTAATTTGTCTGCCTCCTGGAATGGTCTTCCCGTATCTTCAGACAAAATTGATATCCTGAACCTGGAAAAGCCAATACTGACGTGCGACCTTACATCAACATTTCCACTTACTAAGTTAAATGGTATTATGGGAAGCAATTCTTTAGAATTAGAATCAGGCAATGGTTCCATTAACTTAACATTTAATGGCCCTCTTGAAAAAAATATTAACGCCAATTCTTTTATAAACGGCACGGTATCATTCAAAAATGGAAATATATTGTATGTACCAAAAAATCTTGCGTTTAAAAATGTAAACGGAAGCCTTCTGTTCAGGAATTCTGATTTGGTTATTGAAAATATTGAATGCGAGGTACTGGACAATAAATTAATTATGAATGGGCAGGCAAAAAACCTGCTCTCTCTTATGACTACCGAACCAAACAAAGCGGATATTGATTGGAATATTTATTCGCCATCTTTAAACCTTTCTGTCTTAAGGCTGATATTAAAGACAGGGAATAAAAATGTACCAAATACTACCTATCAACACAAATTAAATAAAGTAGCATCAGGAATTGCTAATGTGCTCGAAAAGGGTAGTTTGAATGTATCCCTGAAAACCCCGTCTCTCATTTACAAAAAGTTTGAAGCAAATAATGTAATGGCCAATATCTCAATATCACATAACACCTATATTATTAATAATGTTAGGATGCAACATGCAGGCGGCCAGGTTAGCTTTCATGGTTCGGTTATAACGAGAAAAGAAAATTATCACGAGGCCAGTATTCATGGAACGCTTGATAATGTGGATGTGAAAAAAGTCTTTGAGGCTTTTGGCAATTTTAGCCAGNNGATGGGATAGAATCGAAAAATTTAGAAGGAAAGTTGGATGCAACTGTAAATACTTCACTGGCCATTAATGATGAAGGTGATACTTATCCGGGCAGTTTAAAGGGTGTAGTAGATTTTTCTCTAAATAATGGGAGCCTTATCAACTTTGAACCATTGGAGAAGATAAAACCTTTCTTATTCACTAACAGGGATTTTAGTAATATAAAATTTGCAGAATTAAAGGACCATCTTGATATTGCCAACCAGGAAATTAAGATCAGCCGTATGGAAATTGAATCAAATGTAATTTCAATGTTTGTTGAAGGAACATACAGCATGAAAGGTAATACCGATATTACTTTGCAAATACCGCTCAGCAACCTGAAAAAAAAAGCACCAGATTATAAACCGGAAAATTTGGGTATTGATAAAAAAACAGGTGTAAGTATTTATTTGAGAGGACAGCCCGGACCGGACGGTAAAATTCGTTTCAAACCTGAAATTTTTGATAAATTGAAGAAGATGAAAAACAAGATCCTAAATTCTATATTTAAGTAGAAAAATTAGAGCTTTTGGGTGTGTTGAAGTTTATTTATTAACGCTTTCAAAAGTTTCAATTTTATAACCAACCAATTTGACTTGTCAAAAATTTGCATTTATAGAAATTAATTTTATAACATGAAAAAAGGATTACTTATCGGAACTCTTCTTTTACTGAAAGTATTTGCTATGAGCCAGGGAAACCGAATTCCCTTTGGAAATAATCAATCTGCAGGGAAATATTACAATATACGCGGTATAAAAATTTATTGCGAAATATATGGTACCGGGAAGCCCTTATTAATGATTCATGGAAATAATGGAAGTATTGCGAACTTTGAAGGTAACATTCCTTATTTCTCAAAAAAATATAAGGTGATTGTAGCTGACAGCCGGTCTCAGGGAAAATCGAAAGATGAAGGCGATTCATTGAGTTTTGAAATGATGGCAGATGATGAAGCTGCTTTACTGGATACTTTACATATAAAAGCAGCATTTGTAATTGGCTGGAGTGATGGAGGTATTAATACATTGTTGCTTGCAATAAGGCACCCTAAAAAAGTAATTAAGCTGGTTTCCAGTGGTGCCAACCTTAGACCAGACTCTACTGCTATAATATTGTCAGTTTGGAGAAAGGATAATACTACATATGGAATATTAAAGACAAAGATCATTACAACATTTGCAGATAAGAACAAGAAAAAATTATTTATGCTGGATTTTCTTCAGCCAAATATCCCTAACGTTGAATTGAATGAAATTAAATGCCCTTCTTTAATTATTGGTGGTGATCATGATATTATAACGATAGAACACACTGCATTGATTTATGAGAATATTCCCCGGGCATATTTGTGGATTGTTCCAGACTCAGGGCATCGAACTTTGATAGAACATAAAGAAGAATTCAATAAAAGGGTGGATAATTTTTTTAGTAAGTCATTTCATAAAAGATAATATTGAACTATAAAATTCGAAACCCTTCACGGACACCCTCACAGGCTGGAATACTCGCTCTGGTCTCACGGTGAAGCCTATAATACATGATGTACACTCTGGATAAATTACCATTTTACAGAAAGTTTTTTTTAATTGGATTCCAAAATTTTCAGAACAATTATTTCTTCAGGCGCGAGATCAATTTTATTATTATTTTCAAGCTTATCCAGTTCAACTATCCCTACTAAACGATTAAAAATATTGAGAAAAAGTAGCTAAAAAAAAGTAGGCAGCCGAAACTACCTACCTCTGTTGTAATTTGTGTTTGCATAACAAAAAACAACATGAGCAAAACTACGGAGATAAAATTAGTCGGTCAGCCAATTTTAAGTCAGCTATTACAATTGGTAGATAAGTGGGCTTTTAAAAAATTAGTTAAAGAAAAGAAGAGTGACCACTATTACAAAACTTTTAAGAGCTGGCCTCACTTAGTCACTATGATGTTTGGTATATTCAGTCGTTGCGACTCAATGGNNTTAAGAGTTGGGACCAATTAGTGACAATGCTCTTTGGCATTCTGAGCAGATGTGATTCAATGTCAGAAACCTGTGAGGGGCTTAAGGCTATGAGTGGCAAACTAAATCATTTAGACTTAGAAAAATCCCCTGCTAAGAGTTCAGTGAGGAAAGTAATGATCGGCAAAGGGTTCATGGGCTGTATTTCTTATTGCCTCGAGGACAAATAGATAAAAAATACACTTGCATATGAATTTAGCGTGCAGCGCATAAAAGGACTACCTGCTATGCTTTCTTTTAATTTTCGGCTTCTTTTAATTTTGTCTTTATTTATCTTCAAAAATCTACAAAAACTCTTCAGTTCTCTTCAAATTACGAATCAAGAATCAAGAAATCTTCATTTGTCTTCGAAACTCTATAAAACTCTTCAATTCTCTTCAAGAATGTTCAATTTTATTTCTAAGGCTTTAAAAAAGGCAGAAAATACTTGGTAAGGTCGGAAAATTTTAATGCCATTGAGCGAAGGGAACTGAAATACCTGGCAGCACAAATGCAACAATTAACTAACGACATCAAAAATTACCTACAGCAATGATCGGCAAAGTAATGGTTGGCAAAGGTTTCGCAGGATGCATTTCTTATTGCCTGGAAGACAAAA
>PKYU01000537.1 GCA_003132765.1 Chitinophagaceae bacterium
TTTTCAAGATAAACGCAACCCTGCAAATTATTTTCATCATCGCAATACTTCAAAATTACTGCATGAGGGTTATTGATCATTTCTACAAGACTATCTTCATCAGTCCTAATGCCTTCAAGGAAATCTGCTTCCGTTGTCCACCCTTTTTTTGAAGATTCTCCTCTATAAGCGCTATTGATTAACTTTTCAAGGCGAGGCACATCATCCAATTCGGCTTTACTTATTTGCATATCTAAGATTTACCTTAAACTTAATCTGAAATTTTCAACGGTCTGTTGCTACTAAGTTTATCAAAACATTTCAAAAAATATGAGCCTAAAACTTTGAAACTAATTAAACCTTTGATGAAAATTATTTCAACTGAAGCCTGGTGACAATAAAATTTTATTGGTCGCAACTTAAGTTGGACATGAGTGTAATGCATTTCATTTTAATTAAACTAATATCAGTTTACCTCTTTATCATATTCAACATAGAAAGTGTTTCCGCAATCATTTTTCCATTATACTCCATGGCGAGATCTTTATGATTAATCGCATCAACTATGGTACCAATAAGACATAGACCGCCGGTGAAGAAATATAGAATACCCATACCTATCTGGCCAAGGACAAAGCGGTGTATACCTGAAACAAAGACAAGACCAAGAAGGCATAATAACAATATGGTTTGTGGATCTTTCCTTTTGGAGCGGTAAATCATGGCAAAATTGGTAATCTCTCCATCGCTAAAACGCTGGATCCTGGAATTGATAGTAATTAATTCTTCCGGAGTAATATCATAGAGATGCTGCAGGAGAACGGGATTTACAGTATTGGTGTTATTGTTTTCCATAATAGTGGTTTATTGTTTTTGAAAAGAAATGAAGCATACATAAATTATAAATTCTGAAGAGTATTATTATTACAGCGAAAAGTCCAAGTGGATGGGCATTAAGTGAAGCCTGCAGGTTTCCATGAAAAAGGTAACTGATTGAATGTCCCAAGCCACAACCCGGGCAAAAATTGAAGCCTAACATTTTAAATACACAAAATGAATAATGCGCATCAGTTCCAGGAGGCATCAAGGCTAAGGCCATCAGACTTACTATCCAGAAGATCAATTCAAAATATTGCCTGAATATTTTTTGCAAAGCAGCTTCCTTTTTATGTACAATATATTCAATAAGAATGAAATTACGAACCTTGATGAATATTATTTTGGTTTGGGGTATAAGAATTAAGAGCAGGTAATGGTAATTGAATTATAGAAATGTATCTGAACAATGCTATTAAGAAAAGCACCATTTTCTATTGCTTCAAAATATGATGGCTTCCATATTTTTTGATCCTGACCATGATTTATGAAGGGAGATCCTTGAATTAATTAATAACGATTGGGGTTTCCCTGTGAATAACTTTGTGAAAAAAGAGTGCAGAACAAAAGGCAAAAATATTTGCAAATCGACAATTACTCATAGTATCTTTAAGGTACAAAGTTAGAAGTGGAAATCCCTCAAAGGATGAAAACTTTTAACGAAAAAGCATCCGGTTAGTCAAATTATTATTTCAAGCAATTGAGAGAATAAGGAAAGCAAAACCTGATGCTTTTCTTTTTATCCAGCTAATTTAATGGAGCCGGTCCGAAAGTTAATTTACATGTGTAAAATCAGGCTTGCTTACCAATTGCAGATCATTTTTAAAAGTGATATTAGTACTGATATCAATCCTCCAGTTTTCATTATATACATTCTTTTGTAGAAAATAATAGCCTCTTAATTCGAGTGTCCCAAAAATAAGGCTTTCATTTCTTGTACGGAGTCCACCACCAACTATAGTATAAATGTTATTCGCCGTTAGAAAAGTATTGTTGTACGGAGTAAAATAACCGGCATTTCCAAAAATAAATGGCGCGAAACGGAAAGATGCCAGGTACCATGGGCTGTAAAATACTGATTCTGCCCTGATCGAGGCCCGAAGAGATCCTCCAACATCACCGGTACTGAATTCAGGCAGGGCAAATTTGCTTTGAAGATAAAGGGGCTCGTTTAGAATGGTATTGATTTGTTTAGCTAAGCCAATATTAATGAACGTACGCTGTTTCCACTTTGTTCCTATATATTTTAGATGATCAAAATAATCTATATTGGCAAGAAGATTAATATCTTCTAGTTTTTTTTGACCCAGGTAGCCTTCTGCCCGAAAGATATAACTGAAATAATTTTTCCTGGAATTAAACATAGACCTTTGGAAATTGAAGCCAATAAATGGGCGGTACAATTCCTGTTTTTATGTATAGCCTGCAGTAAAAGAAATGTTTAATCCTACTGGAATATCTTCATAGATGCCAAAGCCATAAACATATTGTGCCTTATAAAAATTTTGACGGTAAAAAGATAATGATCCTAAGATGGCCTGCAGGTTTGCATACCTCCAATAGTAAGCTGTATCATATTGTATAGGCAATTTCTGAAATCGCTGATCAATCATTCTGAATGCAACCAGTTTCCTTAATTTACGATCCTCTGCTTCGGTTGAGTATCCGGTAGCATTGATGTTGTAACCAACCCATGTATCAAAATTGTAATACCTATAATAGTAAAGTGAATGGTAGACCGAATCATTAGAATACATATTTCGGGTAGAATGATAGGAGGCATCAAATTCATAGGTCCAGTTCATATACCGGTTAATCAAAGGTTTAGTAAAACTTACCAGGTATAGGTTCTCCTGTTTCAGGCCAGGGATACCCGGGTAATAACTTTGATAGCGGGCATCAAAATTAATAAAACTACCTGCTATGTTTCTCTGGATATATTCAATACCGGCGCCAAAATTAATTCGCCTTTCCATATCGTAAAGCCCATGAACAGCAAGACCGTTACCAGATCCGTATACATTGTCTTCTCTAACCTCAAGATCTGTATTATTGAGCTCTAATGAAGCGATAGATCCACCCAACGTAAAAAGATCCTTAGCGTAAACATAAACGTCTACTGAATCTGTGCTTCCTGCAACACGTACTATTTGGAAACGTACATCCTGCAGGTAAGGCAATTGCCTTAAATAGGTTTCGTTGTCCGCCAATAGATATGGAAGCAAGGAATCATTTTCATTAAAAAAAAGGTTTTTTCTTATAGTTGAAAGCCTGGTCTTGTGGTGAAATTTATTAGCCAAAGAGTTGTAAGGTGTAACTACCTTAATAGATGTATCTGCAAGTAGAATACCAAAAGGTAAATCCTTGACGAAGATGTTCCTTATAATATCCCCTTCAAATTTCTTATATGGTACATCATTCCTGGTTAAAGTGTTTTGCTCCGTAACTTTTGATGGACTTTTGCTCAAAGATTTCATCACTTTCCCAAACAGCCCTTTCCTTGTATTTATATAATCATTAAAAGACTTTTTAGGAAGAGTNNTTAACCAAGATGCAATTTAACCTTTATGAACTCCTGATTTTACAGTAAAATGATAAAAAAAAATAAAATATTAGGTGATTAAAATCCCTCAAGGTTTTACATGGTTCAAATAGAAATTATTTTAATTTCATAAATCCTCATGGAACCAAATTGACCGATCCATTCGAAGGAAATTTTCTGCCTCCTCAAAATCAAAATGAAGATTGCGATATTCTATTATTGGCTCCTGTTAAAAAGGGCCTGGATAGAAATCCGGCCCGTATAAAATTTTATCCAATATCCTATGAATAACCGCTACAAAAATAGTCATTGTTTCCATCAAAAGGGATATTTATTATCAGTCAAAATGATGACGGAAGTCAGAAGTTTGGGTAGGTCAAAATGTTATTTCATCATCACTTCGATGCAGGAAAGTGGTACAGAATTTTGAGACTGATTTTACTAAACAATGGATTTCCAGGCTTTCATGGAACTTTACTATCTTAAGTTTTCAGTATCTTTTCATCAAAAAGTCTTATGAAATATTTATTATCTATTATTTTATTATCCATGATTTTTCCAACAATATCAGAAGCTCAGGATTGGGCTAACCTTGCCCGGTATCAAGATAAAAACGCAAAAGCCGGCCTACCGGCAGCTGGTGAANNAGACTACTCCGCAAATGCTGATCAGGTTTAAGCAGGATGTTATCGATTTGAAACCAAAAGTAGTCGTTATTTTAGCTGGCACTAACGATATTGCCGGTAACACGGGCCCTTCCACTCTGGAAATGATAGAAGATAATCTGGCTGATATGGCTGTTTTAGCAAAGTCTGCCGGTATTGAAGTGGTTCTTTCTGCCGTCCTTCCGGTTTACGATTACCCATGGAAGCCCGGATTGCAGCCAGCTGAAAAGATTGTCACCCTTAATCAATGGATCAAAAAGTATGCTGAAAGCCATAATTGCCTTTATCTTGATTATTATCCCTCCTTAGTAGATGAAAGGAAAGGCATGAAGCCAGAATATTCCCAGGATGGAGTCCATCCCAATGCAGCAGGATACAAGGTAATGGATGCCCTGGCTGATAAAGTAATTGAAGAAGCACTTAAGAAAAGTAATAATTCAAATGCTGAAATGCCTGAATTTAATCATACAACGGTTTATGTAATTAACCTTGAAAAAAGTACTGCCTTTTATAAGGAGGTGATGGAGCTCCAGCAAATTTCGGAACCATTCAAGGATGGAAGACACAATTGGTTTAGGATTGGGCCTCATAGCCAATTGCATGTAGTAGGAGGCGCGAAAAAAATTATACCTCATGATATTAATATTCACCTTAGTTTCAGGGTAAGATCTTTGCCTGATTTTATGAAACATCTTGATGCTTATCATATTGATTACGGCAACTGGAATCGAACAGAGAAAGCACCGCAAGTGAGACCAGATGGCATCAGTCAGATCTATTTCCAGGATCCTGATGGATATTGGATTGAAGTGAATGATGACAAGTTTTAGAAAAGGGATGGTTGACCTTTTCTTTCAAAAGAAGGTGAAGTCGCGGCGATAAGATTGATTATTTGACTTCCTATGGATAAAGACAGCATTCATTGAATTTTGAATACATTACTTTTTAAAAATATATTATTATGTGGTGGACATATGCTTTGTTATCTGCATTGTTTGCAGCTCTTACAGCCATCTTTGCAAAAGTGGGAATAAAAGGAGTTGATACTGACCTCGCAACTGCTATCCGCACAGAGGTAGTATTAATCATAGCCTGGGGCATTGCCTTTATGAGAGGAGGAACAGCCACTATGCATTCTCTCACAAAGCAAAATATAATTTTTCTTTGCTTATCCGGCGTGGCCACCGGGCTATCATGGATCTTCTATTTTAAAGCGTTGCAGCTCGGTGAAGTTTCCCAGGTAGCTCCTGTAGATAAATT
>PKYU01000484.1 GCA_003132765.1 Chitinophagaceae bacterium
ATCAATAAGGATAGAGGCTTTGCTCCCAAACTCAAATTTCTTATGTTCTTTGCCCTTACAATAACATTTTACATGGGGTTCATGAAGACTGTAAATCTTATCGCTGTCTCCACGCTTTTGCGATAGTACCCTTTGGTACAACTTAAGAGAAGGTAGGTAGATTCCAAGGCGTGTTAATGGTAGCTTTCGGGCAATTTCACGTACCAGTCTTCCTGCAATGATTTGTATTTTCTTGTTGGCTTTACGGGCAGCCTTGCCACCATGCTTTGTACCCTTAAAGCGTTGCAAATTACTAAGCTTTTTAACGACTCTTGTATACCATTGACGAAGGTCTATTGATTCTTTATCGGCTATTATCCAGCATTTTTTGATAACCTTTTTATACAATTTATCGTCGGTTGGGTAGGTTATATTTTTTTCTTGTACCGCTCTGTATCGACACTTACCACAATACCATCATTGGCATCTTCAGAAGGTTCATTTACACGGATGCTTTCTTGTAAAATTAATTCTACACCTGGCTCTCCTATCCGTAAACCAAAAGCTACCAGTTCGGTTGGAACGCAAGGAATGTTTGCCTGAAAATGCTGCTCTCCACTAAAATACTGAAAGTAAATATTTTCAGCCCATTGATCTATCAGGTTTTCATCGCTAAGGTTGCGGACGTGTTTTAATATCAGCAAGGATACCATAAGCCTAATTGGCTTAGCAGGCTTACCCATTTTTTCGCTGTAATGTTTTTTGAAACTGCTGTCAAATACTGACCAGTTAATTTTGTTGGCTAACTGATACAATGGATGTTTTTGATCAAGCTGATCTGACAAACCATGAAATAAGCCTAACTGTGGGGTGTGTTTTTGAGTAGAAATCATATAGTAAATTGCAAGATTTTTGAATATTTTACAAATATCTTGCTCCTATTCTTTTAACAAATTTCTACCTAACCAAATAATAATAAGCTTTTACGAGTTTTTGAGGGTCGACTAATTATGGCCGGGTATCTTCAAATACTTACTGATTTTGCTGTATAATAACTTTTCGTCAATTGGTTTGGATATATAATCATTCATTCCAACAGCTTTACATTTTTCAACATCCATTGTGGTGACATCTGCGGTAAGAGCAATAATAGGAATTTGAGAATTCATTTCGTTGCGAATATATGCCGTGGCTTCAAAGCCATTCATTTCAGGCATTTGCAAATCCATTAAAATAATATCATAAACATTTTTTTGCAGCTTTTCAATGGCAATTTTTCCATTATTTGCAATGTCTGTAGCAAAACCAAATTCCACTAATATTATTTTTATTAAAAGCTGATTGAGTGCAACGTCTTCTACAACCAGCACTTTTACATTATTATTTACAATTTCTGCCAGAGAGTTATTTTGAACCGACTTCAGCCCCTTTCCTTTTTCCATTCGATAATTATCGGACTTCTCTTTTGAATTTGGTTTTCCGAAATTAAGAACAAAACTAAAAGCAGATCCTTTACCTACTTTGCTGGTTACATTAATAGTTCCACCCTGAAGTTCTACTAATTGTTTCGCTATAGCAAGGCCTAATCCCGTTCCTTCATAAAAGCTGGAGATATCTCTGTGCGCCTGCTCAAAATTATTAAAAATATGTTCCAACCTGTTTTCAGGAATTCCAATTCCTGTATCTGTCAGCATAAATTCGATAGCTGCTTTTTCTGCATCTTCTTAAAGCAGGCGAACACTCATTGTTATTTTTCCTTCTGATGTAAACTTTACCGAATTACTCATCAGATTTAAAATTATCTGGCGCAACCGCATTGAATCACCTACTACAATTTGAGGAATACTGTCATCATATTCTTTAATTAACTCTATATTTCTGTCCTTAAGTTTTGTTTCAAATAACTGAAGCATAATAGAAATGGAATCGGATAAGTTAAAGGGCATTTGCTCAAAGCTCATCTTCCCTGCATTTACTTTAGCAAGATCCAGTATATCATTAATTAAAATGATCAATGCGTCTCCCGACACTTTAATTGCATTGATGTATTCTTTTTGTGTTTCATCTAATTTTGTCTTTAATACCACATTTGTAAACCCTACAATCGCATTCATAGGCGTGCGGATTTCGTGGCTCATATTCGACAAAAATTGTTGTTTTGCTTTTACTGCATCTTCTGCTATTTGTGTTTTTTGCTCGGCATTATTTTTCGCTTTTTCCAATTCTTCTTTTTGCTCTCTCTGCTCCTGTATTTCTGTTTTAGAGCCTATCCAGATTTTTATTTTGCCATCACTATCTTTTAAAGCTATTGCTCGGGTAAGATGCCATAAGTATTTTCCATCTTTTCTGAGTAACCTGTTTTCGACCTTNNTTTTTTGGTTTCTTCCAAATCATCTGGATGAATAACTTTTTCCCATCCCCGGTCTTTTAATTCTTCAAATGGCAATCCACTATAGTTGAGCCATATCTGATTAAAATAATTTTTGTTACCTTCTGCATCTGCAGTCCACACTTTTTGCGGCATTAATTCAGCCATCTGTCTAAATTGCTCTTCGCTATTCCTTAAAACAAATCCTACCTTCTTTATTTCTGTAATATCTTCAATAGACAGCAGAATTAATTTCTCTAAACTATTTTTATTTATTACCTCACGTGCATTCAACAGCATTACCCGCTCACCAATAGTTGAAAAGCTATGTGTTACTTCAAAATCATTAAATACAGATTTTTCAGGAAGTATTTTTTCAAGCAAAGTTCGCAATGCAGGAATGTTCCATTGTTTGCTGCCAAGGTCATAAATTAAAATGCCTTCTGTTTCCAGTTCATTTACATGGAATGTTTTATAAAAAGCGTTGTTAGCTGTTTTTATCCGCAGGTTTTTATCCAGCACCAGCAGCGGTTCACGAATGTTGGACACAATCCCTTCGGAATAATCCCTTGCTGCTGTTACCTGTTCATTCAAACTAATTATTTCCTGGTTTACAACCGTTAGTTCTTCGTTGGTGCTTTGAAGTTCTTCTTTGCCGGTTTCCAATTCTTCGTTTAAACTCTGCAATTCCTCGCTGCCGCTCAATAGTTCTTCATTGGCACTTTGCAGTTCTTCATTAGCTGCCTCCTGATCTTCGGAAATGCTGCGCATGTCTTCACGTACTTGCTCAAGCTCCTGCTCTAATTGCTGTATGCGTAAATCTTTATCATCTTTTTTTGCTGATTGCTTAATGCCGGTTGCTGATTGCTTATTGTTACTTGTTGATTGCTGATTGCCAATTGAATTATTATCGTGAAAGAGAATTAAATAATGCGGTTCTATGGTGTTAGGCAGTTGCAAGGCTTCGATGGAAATGTTGCGCAAACTGCCATTTACCAACAAGGGTATATTTTCTTTAATAACCGGTATTTTCTGCTTTTTTGCTTTGTGCAAAATGTTGCGCAGCTCAAATGCCAAACCGTTTTTTGCCATCTGCAAGAAATTATGGCTGGGTTTGCCGGGCGANNCTGTTCTAAATAGCTGCCGGTGTTGCCGCGGAAATGCACAATGTCCATTTCCTCATTTACAACCACCCCGGCGGGCGTGTATTTTCGGAGCATAATATCATCAGCCGTTTTTTGAAAGTCGGTTCTGATGATTTCGTAGTTGGGGTTGGCATCGGTGTTGCTGATATATTGATCGCTTGGCTCGCTTGCCACGTGCATAAACCTGCCGGGCACATCTTTACGTGAAAATAATTTATCATTCTTTGCTGCTGCAGCAAAAAGGTCGGGCACACCGCTGATGGTTTCTGTTTTACCAAGCAACAAAAATCCTTTTGGGTTTAATGAATAATGAAAAGTTGTAAGTGCTTTTTTTTGCAGGTAGGGTTCCATATATATAAGCACATTGCGGCAACTTATAAAATCCATTTTGCCAAAAGGAGGGTCTTTTAAAAAATTGTGGATTGCAAATACACACATATCCCTTACCTGTTTATTTACCTGATAATTGCCATTGGTTTTTGTAAAGAACTCATTCAGTCGCTGCGCTGTTACGGCATCCACTTCGCTTTTTGTATAAATACCGGTTCGTGCTTTTGTAATAGCGGGTTCGCTTAAATCGGTGGCAAATATTTNNCTTCTTCGCCTGTGCTGCAACCTGCCACCCATACCCGTATAGGTTCACCGTCTATTTTATTTTTTATGAGGAGCGGGAAAACCGTTTCACATAAATTATCAAAGCTTTTATGATCCCTGAAAAAAGAGGTTACCGGAATTAACAGGTCCTGGTATAAAACATCCTGTTCCGTTT
>PKYU01000452.1 GCA_003132765.1 Chitinophagaceae bacterium
TGGACTTTCCTTTTCGCCCTGCAGTTATTCGTTCATATTTTTATTGATGCCTTTAATAATTATGGAGTGGGTTGGTTTGAGCCCTTCAGTCATTACCGCATTTCTTTTAACACAATTTATGTGGCAGATCCTTTCTTTTCGATATGGCCGGGAATTGCATTTGTNNTCATTATGTGCACCCTGTACCTTGGGTATTGTATAGAAAATAAGATAAGTATGGACACCGAAGTAAAGGAAATTGCCCTAAAACAAAACCTGAAATATTCCGCAATGTTGAACACGCCAACTCCCCTTAATAACTGGTTGTGGTATATTATTTTGCGAAACGATAGTGGATATAATATTGGTTTCCGTTCCATCTTTGACAAAAAGAAGGAAATTGATTTTCATTTTATTCCCCGTAACGATTCATTATTGAAGCCTTTTGGAAAAAGTGAAACTTTGCAAAAATTAGTTCGCTTTTCAAAAGGATATTATACGGCGGAAAGATGGGGAGACTCTTTGGTTTTTAATGATCTGCGTTTTGGCCAGATCGTTGGATGGTATGACCCTGAAGAAAAATTTGTGTTCCATTATTTTCTCCAGCAAGGTTATGANNCAGTCTGCTGGTGCAACGTGGGCGCTTTAAAAAATGGGATTGGATCACTTTTAAATCCCTCGTTAACAGAATAAGGAGAGATTGAAAAACTGTTTTTTAGTTTCTAAGATACTGGCTGTAATGTAACTGAAGCTTTATTATATCAGGTGGTTTCAGAATCTCTCCTGAAATAAAAAGTAAATAATTTTAATACTATTTTTATAAAAAGGTAAGAAGTGAATTGTAATAGCTTTTTAAAAATTCCTTCAGAAGCTGAATAATTTTCCTCAGTTACTTTGATACAATCTTTTTCAATTATTTCCTCCAGGTCGTTCTTAACAAATTGTGCAAAAATCTTATTTCTCACATCAAGGTTTAGTTCTATGCTGGCATGGGCGCTAATATTATTTACATTATAAGAGCCAACCGTTACCCGGTGCTCATCCATCACTGCAATTTTAGCGTGGAGTACCCCTGACTGGTATTCATATATCTCAATGTTGTTTCTTAACATCCAGGCATACAGGTAGCGTTCTGCATTTTTAGTTACGGCTACATCACTTTGGCCGGCGAGGATGATTTGAACTCTGGCCCCTCCTTTGGCAGCCTTTCCCAATCTCCATCGCAATTCCCAACCGGGTAAAAAGTAGCTGCACATGATAACAATCGATCTTTGGGAATTATTAAAGAGTTCAAAATAACTTCTCCAGATCTGGTTTCGCCGTCTTACCCAATCGTTCACCCGTACACGAACAGAGCAATAATCCCGGGGGGAGATCCCCTGCAGAAAATCCTCAATATCTTCCGGAAGTTTAGGTGGTTGTATGGTAGAATTCTTCCACATTCTGTTGCAGTGTTCAAATAACAGAACTGCAGCTTCACCCTGAACATAAAGGGCATAATCCATCCACGCCGGCTTGCCTGGGAGATCATTATACTTGTCTGAAATATTTATGCCTCCTACCAGGGCGTGCTTTCCATCTATTACTACAACTTTCTTATGCATGCGTCTGCCAAAATAAAAACGGTTACTTCTAAAAAGAGGTTCAAAGAATCTAAAATAGATACCTGCATTGCGCAATTTGGTAATGAAGGATTTGGATATCCCCTGAGAAGCATATCCATCCGCAATAAAATAAATCTGCACATTTCTTCGGGCAGCATTAATTAATACATCGCCAATCATACTGCCCGTTTGGTCATCATTGAAAATATAAAATTGCAGGTGAACAGAAAATTTTGCAGCATTGATCAGCTCAGGTAAAAGGCTGAAATATTCCTTCCCACCCCGGATAAGCTTCACCTTATTCCTGAAAGTAAATTTCACTCTTCTTTTTCGGCCTGCTNNTTCAATTGTTCCAAATTTATCATTTATTATGATCAGGATTAATAAATCTGATAAGTATCAAATAAATGAATGATCGCTATCATGGAGTTATTTAAGGTCTAAGGATAACTTTATATAAATTCCCTGATATGAATCGCCCAAAATCCATCAGAAGGATTGAAAGAATTGCTTCAGTTGAGTATATGCCCGCTGTTTCAATTGTATTGCCATTTTCCCCGGTTACAATGTTGAAGCAGGAACTGGATTTCAGGATTAAGAATGTTACCGCTAAGGTTGAATCAATGCTTATAAAAGAATATACTTCTCAAAGGGCTATGCCGGTGATCTACAAATTAAAAAATGTTTTAAGAAACCTGAATTATTTTACCCATAAGAAGAGCATTGCCATTTTTGTATCTCCATTAATAGAAAAAGTCTTTTACCTGGAGATAGATATGGTTGAAAAAATTTCCATCAACCCCGGTTTTAAGATCGCTGACCTGGTAGATTTGAAAAAGGATAAGAAGGAACATTTTATCCTTATTTTAAGTGATCATTTTTCGAGAATGTTCCAGGGAAGCAACAATGAACTCAGGTTAGTCAAATCAAATACCTTGATTGAAAATGATGAAAGTGAAGGCAAAGGAAATGAGCATGTGAGCTCCTTCTTTCCAGGTGTTCAGAAGGGATTGAATCTGGAAAGATTCCTAAACCAGATGGATGTGGGCCTTTCCATTATGCTGAAATCATATCAACTACCTGTGTTTGCCTTAGGGTCCAAAAAGATACTGGACCAATTTAAAAAAATAACTAAGAATGAAGAATTTATTGTTGAATATATCGAAGGAAATTATGATATAGCAACAGGATGTGATTTGGTTAACGTAATGAAGCATTTCCTTGATAATTGGTATATGATAAAGGATCGGTTTTTGATGAACATCATTGAGAAATCAAAATTAAGAAAAAGACTGGCAACAGGCCTGAGCGATGCGAAAAATGCAACCCGCGAAAATAAGGCTGACCTGTTAATTATGGAAAGAAACTATGGGAGTTCAATGAAAACTTCCGAAATTTATAATTCATCGAAGAAGGAGAACGATTTTTTCAATCCGGTTTATTATATAAAAGACGAATTGGATGAATTGGTAGAAAAGATATTTGAAAATGGAGGGGATGTTGAGTTTGTCAGCGATGGCGTGTTAAGTAATTATGGACACGTTGTTTTAATTGAGCCTTGCTGATAACGGCGTTAAAGAAAAAAAAGACCTATAGAATACATAATGCCGAATGTGCGTTGAAAGCTGAAAAAAGATAAACCTATAAAAGAGATTGAGTCGGCCGTTGCTGATGAAAAGTACCTAAGAGATTTAATAGTTAAACCGGAGGCATCAGGTATTCTTTGAAAGGAAAAGTATTTTAAAATAAATTATTATGAAAAAAGATGAAATTCAGAAAGTTCTAAGTGAGCACTTTAAAAAAATTGATAAGTATTTTCATAAGATTATGAAGGATTTTGAAGAGGAAGATATTCATAAGTTCAGAGTGGAAATAAAGAAGCTCAGGTCTTTTCTTCACGTATTGGAAATGGAGAAAGAGGAAGGGATACACTTTAATACAGCAAAGAAATTGAAGATAGTATATGGATATGTAGGCATTACGCGGAATCTTCAGTTGCAAATAAAATTGATCCGGGAAAGTGTGAAAGCAGTAGATACCCTTCCATCTGAGTATTTAAATAAATTGAAAAAGGAGTTAGGTGAATGGCAAAATAAAATACGGGATTACATGGGAGAAGAAAATAATTTTTATGATGAGGAAGAATTATTAAAGGCCAGGATGCCGGATAAATTGAAA
>PKYU01000174.1 GCA_003132765.1 Chitinophagaceae bacterium
CATGCATGGCGCACATAAAAAAAGCCCTGAAAATTTCAGGGCCATAATGATCAGATCATTTTAGAATAATCAGGCTTCAAGTATGATTTTACTCTTTTCCTTCCCTTCCATCATTTCCACGGAACGGGTTATAAAATTGGTAAGTTCATTACCTTTTAATAATCCCTGGGAAAGCAATGCGAGGTCAGCTAAATTTCTTACTTCCTTTTCCTGCTTTTGCCTGTTCTCATCATTTAGTATTTTCTGAAAAACCGGGTGATTGCCATTAACCGTTAGCGTTACCTCTTCAGGCAGATTGCCGTAAAAATTCCCCACTCCTCCTCCTCCATTCAAGGCCATATCTTTCATCCTTCTCATGAATTCGGGCCGCGTGGCTATAACAGGCAAAGCATCGGGAGATAATCCTTTAACTTCAACAGTTACATGCAGCTCAGGTATTTCTATATGAAGCATATCTTTTAACTTCAACTGATCGTTTTTGCTCAAAACGCTGTCGATATGATCACCCTTATCGATCAGGTTATCTGTAATATCAGCATCCACTCTTACAAACTGAACGTCATTCCATTTCATCTCCATATTATTGATAAATGCCGCGTCCACAATTGTTTCGAGTTTTACAACTACATAATTTTTCTTTTTAGCATCCTGGATAAAACTGTTTTGCTGTATAGGGTCTGTAGTGTAAAGTATAACCAGTTTGCCCTCTTTATTTTTTTGCAGCGACTCAGTTGCAGTGCNNAAAGATTGAACTTAATGGCCTTTTCTAAAAATTTATCATCGGTTATCATTCCGTACTTCACGAAAAGGCCAAGGCTTTCCCATTTTTCTTCAAACGATTTGCGGTCTGATTTAAATATTTCATCAAGCTTATCAGCTACTTTTTTTGTAATGTAGGAATTTATCTTTTTTACGTTGGGATCGCCCTGCAGATAACTACGGCTCACATTCAATGGAATATCAGGGCTATCAATAACCCCATGCAACAGCATTAAAAATTCAGGAACAATATCCTTTACTTCATCCGTTACAAAAACCTGGTTGCTAAATAACTGGATTTTATCTTTCTGAATCTCGAAGCGCTGTTTCACTTTAGGGAAATATAAAATCCCTGTCAGGTTAAAAGGATAGTCAACATTGAGATGTATCCAGAATAAAGGTGCTTCACTAAAAGGATATAATTCTTTGTAAAAATCCTGGTAATTCTGTGGGGTAAGGTCGGCTGGCTTTTTCGTCCATGCAGGAGTGGTGTTATTTATTTGCTTATCCTCAAACTTAATTGGAACCGGCAAAAACTTACAGAATTTTTCAAGCATGTGTTGAATTCGTTCAGTCTCCAAAAATTCTGCACTTTCTTCATTGATGTATAAAACAATATCTGTTCCCCTGATCTCTTTTTCGGTTTCTTCTAAAGTGTATTCCGGACTTCCATCGCATTCCCATCTAACAGNNCTTTTTGTAACTATTTCAACTTTGTCGCTGACCATAAAAGATGAATAAAACCCTAAGCCAAAATGGCCAATAATACTGGTTTCATTTTTTCCCTTGTATTTTTCCAAAAATTCTTCTGCACTGCTGAAAGCAACCTGGTTAATGTATTTGTCTACTTCTTCTCCGGTCATGCCAACTCCTTTATCAGAAATGGTTAACGTCTTTTTCTCTTTGTCTATGGTAATGATGATATCAATATTTTCCAAATCTCCCTTGGCCTCCCCCAGTGAGAAATACGTTTTTAACTTCTGCGTAGCATCTACCGCATTACTTACCAGCTCACGAATAAATATTTCATGATCGCTGTATAAAAACTTCTTGATAATAGGGAAAATATTCTCTGTCTGAACTCTTATACTTCCTTTTTGCATTTTAGTGGATTTTTTTTCAATAGATTTCAAAAAAAATGCCACACTATTAATGCTGACAACATGGCAAAAATTTTAGGTCTATATATTAGATTTATTGTCAATAGCGATAAGCTATGCCCCTTTTAATGAACTAAGCGCTTCTTCAGGCGTTAAAACCGGCCAAGTACTATTCTTAAAATCTTTTGTATCGCGTGTTACGATTAAGTCAATTTTATCGGCGCTAAGGGCGCAATTATATTGGATTGCGTCTTCAAAATCTTTAAAATCCGTCTTCAACGACTTTTTAATTATCGTTTTTGCAACATCGGCTATTTCCGTCATTTCGCATAATTCATCTAAGAGTTTAATAATTTCCCGATTAGTTAAAGATTGTCTTAAAATGTAATAAATGTTATTGTAAGAAACAGCAGGGATAAAAACCTTTACTTTTCCCTCCAAAGAGTAATTAAATATTTTTGCCGCTAATAGTGAAAATGGCCTTTGGTCTGCAAGGAAATCAATAATGACATTGGTATCTAAAAAAATATTCTTCATTTTTTATACTCCTTTGATAAGGCATTACTCAATTCCTTTTTATAACTATAGTTCTTAGGTAACATTACAACACCCATCAATTTTAAGACTTTGGGTAAAAGTGTGTCATCTTTAATTTCCTTCGATGTTACTGACATTAAATAGTTTTCAACAATATGAGAAAGGCTTTTGCCTTTTTTCTATGCATATTGCTTCGCAGAGTCTATTACTTTTTTGTCTATAGTGAGGGTTAATTTTGTACTCATTGCACGTGTGATATTTTTATAAAGATATGTGTAAATTTTAGGAATTAAAGGTATTTAGAAATTGCTCGATACGTCCAAGGAAAAAGGCTTGCGAATTGTTCAAATATTAAATTTTAAAAAAAGAGAGGTATTCAAAATAGATTATTTTTCATTTAATAGTAAAGCATCTAATACACACCTCTTCCGTCAAATTTTGTAAGAAAGTAATTTATTTGTTCATATTTTAAAATATAATTTTTTGATCCCTCGAATGTAAATCCAGGAGAGGATACTGATTTTATTTCTTCAAATTTGTAGCCAACAGAAATTTCGTTCGTCATTATGCCAATGGTGAAGTTACTTTCTTTTCTTTCTTTGAAATTATCCGAAATTGTATAGCTGTAACCTTCCCCATTTTTTTCGCCGTTATTATCTGTGCCTTCATATTTATCTTTAAACTTAAAAATTGACTTGTCTACTTGGGATTTAAATTCACTAATCAATCTTCCAACCTGACCGGTTATTTACATTATAAAAGGAATCATTATAACGGTTATGATCCCGTAAATGGTGATTCAATAGATACTGCGATTGCCAAATCTATCGAATGGAATATATCAAAAAATATATCTTATGAACTTCCATCAGAAAATGAAATGTTAATACATAGAAGTTGCAATTTCAATTTTAACCCTATTAGTTCGATTAATTATATTTCCCAATTCATATTAGATCCAGAGTACCCAAAACGAATAACCTTGGATTTTGCATTTGAAACGCAAAACTTAAATTTAATTGAAGAGACTATTCTTGATGATCTGTTTGTTCATATTCCATTGTCAGTGTTGGATAGATTAAATACTGTAAATAATCACATTATATAAATTTTCATTTATTTCCCGGCCTCCTCGCTCCCGCTTCCTGCTGTATGAATTTCACGGTTTGGAAGAATTGTCTATTTACTACCCATAGCCTGCAATTAATGATTTATCTATTATTTCAAAGCCTTCTGTAAATTTCCCTTCTGTGGCGAATGTCAATTACGACAATAGATATAATATTATCATGAATTTCATAAATGATCCTGTAATTATCTGAACGAATATGATAAGCGTGTATACTCATATGGAGAATGAGGTGTGGGTTATAGCTTATAGCTTCTTGTGCCAGATAAAAGCACTACAATATATTTAATACCAAAAATTTAAAATTCAACAAAGCAGAAGAACCCTTCACACAAGGCTAACCCTTCCTTCTTGCGCTATACGGCGGGTGCAACTTTATTACCAATGAATAAGTTTTGATGAAATGAATTCACAAATAATTATTTCACTCGCTGTCTCAATAAATACAATTGTATACTTCTTTTTGTACGNNCCTTCTTTTATCAGCAATTTTAATAAAATAATCATATACATCATCTGCAAACTTATCAGCAGTTGCTATCAAGCCTTTCGATTCAATATACCAGGCAATTGCTGCGATATTATCTGCAGCAGTTTGTTTAACAATTATTTTTCGCCTGCCCATTTCCTGATCATTTTTTTACTACATGTGCGGGCCTGTTCAATTGTAAATGTTTTTTCAGGTTTAATTTTCAATGCTGCTTTTTTCTGTAGCATCTGATAATTTTTTTCTGGAATTAAAACATATTCTTTTTGTCTATTACAATTTCTGTCATGGCGAAGAATTTATTTGTCAAATTTACAAAAATTAGCATGACAATTTCTATTCACTTCTCCCCAACTATCCTCAGTATTTTAAAAGAATAAAAGAACTGATGCACATAGCCTGCGACTACGGATTTATAAATTACGATTGAAAAATAGTAAAATCCTGAGAGGGAAAAATCAGGACAGAAGTCAGGGGGGAAATCAAATGAATTCCAAAAAGGATGCGATAGGAATTTTATTTTGAAACTTATTTCTCAGGCTCAACTGAACCACTCCCTGATGAATGTATTTCAGGAGAAGAAGGACTACCAAGGTAATACACATTCCCGCTTCCACTTACGGTTGCTGATAAATGAACACTTGTAAATTCATGCGCAATACCACTTCCGTAATCTTTTGTTAGTGACTGGTATATCGTTTGGGCTTTGCAATCAGTCCATATTTTCTACGGATAGCAATAAGGCGCCTGCTTCTTAGCTTTGGGCCTTTTTCACATTCATTAATCATCATCCTCCACCAACCCCATATTCATCAACTTCGTCCTAACGCCGTTTGCGCCACGGCCCAATTCTATCGCTATGTCCTTTATGGGAATACCATTACTGAAAAGTTCCGCTGCCGTATCTTCTTCATCATCCGTCCAGCGCTTACCATGATTGGCTGTTTTTGGATAAATGCCTTTTTTATTATTGGCGAAGGATTCAGCGTTCAAATCCCAATCATCACCAAATCTGCTCCTTTGATATCTTTTGTTTGAGTTTAAAACAGCCTGAGGTTGCTCAACCAGTTCCACACTTTTTAACGGATTTATATCCGGCGGAATTTTCAGTTTGCTCTTGGCCCGTGTAGCCGCCACATATAAAATATTTATCTCTTCGGTCAAACGGTTTTTATCCCGTTCAGTTATTTTATTGCCACCATATTGTGTAATATATTTTTTCAGCTTTTCTTCATTTACAAAATCATTCAGCAGGGTTACCTCATCATACTCCATGCCTTTGCAGCGATGCACGGTACTAAAGATCATATCTGCATCTTCTTTAGCAGCGGTATGATTACTTTTCAATTCATTGATGAGATCCGGGAGTTTGTTACCAAATTCTTTTACGACTTTTACAATCATACCCAGGCTGTTGTCCTCTGTTTTATCAATATAATCTTCCAGCTCCTTCATAGTTTTCATGCCTGCAATTAATTTGTCTTTTATTTTTTGCCGCTTACCATTGTACAGGTTCAGCACATCGTACAAGGAAGCTCCCTCATCAGCAAATGTGTAGCTGTTGATATTGCCCTCAAAATGCAATGTCTTTAAATTGCCGTGCTGCCATTGTGCAATTGCATTCAGCAATAAACTTAAATTGGTGCGGCCCAAAGTAGCCTTCGTTTTTATAATATCGCCAGGCTTACCGATACCAGTAATTTTAACTTCGGGCAATTGCTGTAAATGCTTTTTCCACGCAAGTATTTTGTTAGCGACGAGTGCCACTTCTTCATCAAAACGAAAACTGTTGCTGAGATTATACACCGGAAACTCCACGCGCTGCAAACTATTAATAGCATAGCGCCAGCCATATATTTGCTGATCCATATCGCCAACAATTATTTTAATGGCTTTCTGTTTTAAAAAGACTTCCAACATGGCGGAGCTGGCATCCTGGCCTTCATCAAACAAAATATAATCGTAAGGCAACACCGGGTTGCTCAATTGAAATTTTTTTAGATAAAAATCATGGGTAACACTTATCTCAGCCCTATCCATTTTCGCTAAGGCCTCACGGGTAAAGTGTTCTATTTGTTTATAAAAATTAAGGACGAAAGTTTTTGCTTTGGCGTCGCTTATTACATCAGCATAATTAAGTTCCTGTACTTTAGCGACGCTGCTGTTACAGAAATAACTTATGAATTTATTTACATGCGACGCGATAATAAAATCGGTATGGTGGTCGCCGGTTTTTATGTTCAGTATATCACACCATTCATAACTTTTATATCCCTGCTTCACCTGGTAATTGCTGAATTTTATGATCTGATCAAATGCAAGTGAATGAGCCGTCTCCACTTTTACAGAATTCACTCCTGCAGCGGCAAACTTTTGAATGGCTTCTGTTTTTACGGTTTTATTAAATGCGAGGTATAATATTTTACTGTTGGCTGCACGGGTTTTTGCATACTCGATCAGTGTAGTGGTTTTGCCACTGCCTGCCACAGCATTAATCACCAAGTTGTGATTGGTGGCTAAAACGGCTTGTTGTTCTGCGGTGAGTTGCATTTTGCAAATTTGTAAAAATATATTGATCCGGCAACTACAGTATGTTGATAAATTTATAAAAGCCGGAATAAATGATATAATACATTTGACCTAAACTATCAATATGGCTACAGCTACAAGACAGAAGCGTACAAAAACAAAGAAAAGACAATATAAGCCAACACAATTATCCAATACCCGAAAGCCCGCTGATATGACGGTAGAACAATGGCAAACCGGACTCCGCAAACAGATAGCAGACAAAACTGATTTTAAAATTACTAATATCGGCGAGGGACTTGCCTACAGCGACTTCCAGGTATTTAACCTTGCAACAAAAAATACTTACAAAGTTGCTTTGCGCAGCGCCGACAACAGTTTGAACTACTGCTCCTGTTACGATTTTAAAACAAATCAAATAGGCACCTGCAAGCATATTGAAGCGGTATTGGCACACCTTCAAAAAAGACCATCTTTACGCAAAGCGCTGAAGCAACCTTATACCACCACCTATAGTTCCATGTACATGGAGTACCGCGGAGAAAGAAAAATTAAATTTAGAATTGGAACCGAAAATGAAAATGAATACAAAAAGCTATTGAAATCATATACTGATATAACAGGCTCCCTGAACAAAAAAGGTTTTGAAGAAATTGATGTGATATTACAAAAGGCGTTTCAAATTAATCCCTCGTTTCGTTGTTATGAGGATGCTTTATCGCATATTATCCAACTGCGTGAAGAAAAGCAACGCAGAGATTTTCTGAAGCCTTATTTTGAAAAGAAAAAACTCCCTGAAATCAAGAGCCTTAAAGTAAAACCCTTTCCCTATCAAACCGAAGGCATTTTATTTTGCGCCGCTGCAGGCCGAAGTATTCTTGCCGATGATATGGGGTTGGGTAAAACCATTCAGGCCATTGGCGTAGCACAACTTTTAAATGAACACCGGCAAGTGCAAAAAGTATTAATCATTTGTCCCACTTCTTTAAAATACCAGTGGGAAAGTGAAATAGAAAAATTTACTATCGCTAAAACAACCGTGATAGAAGGCAATTATTTAAACAGGCAAAAATTGTATAAGCATGAAGATAGTTTATACAAAATTGCCAGCTACAATATGGCGGTAAACGACCTCGAATTAATCAACGAATATCAGCCTGATTTAATAATACTAGATGAAGCGCAACGAATAAAAAACTGGCAAACCAAAGTATCGCAATCGATAAAAAAATTGCAAAGCAAATATGCATTGGTACTAACGGGAACCCCGCTCGAAAATAAATTGCAGGAGTTGTATTCACTAGTACAATTTATTGATCCGTTACATCTCGGTTCGCTCTACAATTTTATTTCTACCTACGAAGAATCAGATGATACAGGAAAAGTAATTGGTTACAAAGGTCTTTATGAGATAAAAGAAAAATTAAAACACCTACTGCTGCGCCGAACCAAAAAAGAAGTACTGAAACAACTGCCATCACGGACGGATAAAAACCTTTTTGTTGACATTACCAATGAACAAAAAATAATTCATAATGAATATGCTGAAATTGTAATGAGGCTGGTTACCCGCTGGAAAAAAATGGGGTTTTTAAAAGAAGAAGACAGGCAACGATTAATGATATCGCTCAACATGATGCGGATGGTTTGCAACAGCACTTATATTATAGACCAGGAAACGAATCACCAGACAAAGCTTGATGAACTCTTTGATATACTCGAAGAAGTGATTGCCACAGGCAAAGAAAAGATTGTAATCTTTAGCCAATGGGAAAGATTTACGAGGCTGATAGCCGCTCAGTTGGACACACAAAAAATAAGCTATGCCAATTTGAATGGAACCGTACCCAGTCACAAACGGAAAGATTTATTTGACCGTTTTAATAATGATGAAAATTGCAGGATTTTTCTTTCAACCGATGCAGGCGGCGTTGGCCTTAACTTGCAGGCAGCTTCAATGCTTTTCAATATGGATTTGCCCTGGAACCCCGCTGTTTTGGAACAGCGCATTTCCCGTATCTACAGGCAGGGTCAAAAGCGAAATGTAAACATCATCAACTTTGTGGCACAAAATACCATTGAACATGGTATGCTCAGTAAGCTGAAATTCAAGAGGGCCTTGTCGGAAGGTGTATTGGATAATGGCGAATCCAACATTTTTGTAGGCGACAGCAAGTTCAATGTATTTATGAAGGAAATAGAAGGACTGCTTGTTGATGAAACAGTTACTACCTCACACATTGATACCTCCCGTGAAGATGCATCTTCTGCAGAAAAAGCAGTAGTAGCTAAAGAAAAGGAAACAACTGAATCTTATGAAGATGATGATATAGGAGTAATTACTACAGCAAAAGAACCTGAGCAACTTGTCAGCGACTCCCCCGGAGAGTCGTTTAATTTACAACCTGCACAGCAACTAATAAATACTGCTTCTTCTTTCTTTACTCAATTGGGAANNGAGGCCGAGAACTTATTACAATCCATTACCAAAAAAGATGAAACCAGCGGTCAAACCTACCTAAAAATACCCGTGGAGAATGAAGCCGTTGTAAAAAATGCATTTACTTTCTTGGCGAGGCTGTTTAAACAGGGATAAGGGAAACAATTAATTTATAAAAATACTATTTTTCCGCCTGCACACTCCCACTACCGGCTGTATGAATTTCAGGATTTGAAGGGTNNGACAGATGAACACTTGCAAATACATGCGCATTGCCACTTCCCATAATCTTTACAGTTGTATTCTCGCTTTGAAGTCCACCACAATTAATATCTCCGCTGCCAGTAACAGTACACTCAAAATATTTTGTGCGTCCCTTTAAATCAACATTACCTGAGCCCGTAATTTCAACAGAAACAGATGGAGCATCCACCTCTCCTTTAATATTCCCAGAGCCTGAAACATTCATTTCAATTGCCTGAAGACTTTTAAGTTGGTCTACTATGGCTATATCCGCAGATCCCGAAGTAGACAAATTGTCCAGGGAAGGGGTTGTAATATATACTTTTGCATGATCGCTGCTAATGGAGGTACCATCCTGATAACGAACATTTAAAGTTCCATTGTTCACTTCCGTCACAATATATGGAAGCACATTATCATCATCTTCTACAGAAACTGAATAACCGGTTCCACTGCTGATTTCAATATCAATCGAACTTNNGATTACCGGTATTTCTTTTATCAGTGCGAATATTACCATTCCCATTGATTACATTGCAGGAACTGAAACATATCAATACCGCAACAAAAATTGAAAAATATTTCATTGTACTATTTTTAAGGTTACCAAATAGCAAGTTGCAAAATAAATAAACTTTTTACCTTCGCAACAAATGACCCAAAAAATTTTGATCCTTGATTTCGGCTCCCAATATACGCAATTAATAGGCAGGGCCGTTAGGGAAGCGAATGTTTATTGTGAAATTATTCCCTATAATAAAGAATTTGAGTTTTCTGAAGATCTGAAAGGGGTAATACTCTCCGGGTCTCCATTTTCTGTAAATGAGCCAAATGCCCCAACTGTTGACGTAAAAGCGATTGCCGGAAAGGTTCCTGTTTTAGGCATTTGTTATGGCGCACAACTTNNAGTGACAAAAGAGAATATGGAAGGGCCAAACTTCAGGTGAAGGATAGCCATGAATTATTGATGGGTGTAAAGAATGATTCAGATGTTTGGATGAGCCATAGCGATACAATAACCAGGTTACCGGATCATTTTTCTTTATCAGCCACCACGCTTAGCATACCCGTAGCTGCCTTCAAATATGAAAACAGGAAAAGTAAAATTTTCGGTTTACAATTTCATCCCGAAGTGTTTCATTCTGCCGAAGGCAAAAAAATTATTAAAAACTTTCTGNNAAATCAAAAAATCTATTGGTGATAAGAAAGTGATTATGGCATTAAGTGGCGGTGTGGATTCTACCGTTGCTGCTACTTTGATTCATAAGGCAATCGGAAAAAATCTTTTTGGGATTTTTGTTGATAACGGTGTTCTCAGGAAGGATGAGTTTCAACAGGTACTTGATTCATGCAATAGTATCGGGTTAAATATAAAAGGCGTCAATGCAAGAGATCATTTTTATACAAAGTTAGCTGGTAAGGTAAGCCCGGAAGAGAAAAGAAAATNNCGAAATTTTTGATGAAGAGGCGCATAAAATTAAAGGAATAGAATTCCTGGGCCAGGGTACCATTTATCCTGATGTGATTGAATCAATGTCTGTAAATGGCCCTTCGGCAACTATTAAATCACATCATAACGTTGGCGGGCTTCCCGATTATATGAATCTGAAGCTTATCGAGCCTCTTAGGTCATTGTTTAAAGATGAAGTAAGAAAAGTTGGGGCAGAACTTGGTCTGCCGCCTGCTCTCTTAAATAGGCATCCTTTTCCCGGGCCGGGATTGGCTATCAGAATTTTGGGAGAGGTAACTGAAGAAAAGGTACAATTATTGCAACAGGTAGATCCAATATATATTAAGGCTTTATTAAAATATGATTTATATAAGAGTGTCTGGCAGGCAGGTGCTATCTTGCTTCCGGTAAAAAGTGTGGGAGTTATGGGAGATGAGAGGACGTATGAATTTACTGTAGCTTTAAGAGCAGTAACATCTGTTGATGGTATGACAGCAGACTGGGCGCACTTGCCATATGAATTTCTGGCTTATGTGTCAAATGAAATAATAAATAATGTAAAGGGGATTAACAGGGTCGTATATGACATTAGCAGCAAGCCCCCTGCAACGATAGAATGGGAATAAGTAAAAGACTGGAATTTTAATGAAGGTAATCGATCACAAGTATTTAATAAAATTGGTTCTCCTATATGAAAAAAAAAATAGGTTCTATTTTAATAATACTTATAACTACTTCATGCCAATTTTTATATGCTCAAAACGAAATTAGTCCACCTTCGAAAGTATACCGGATCGCGATATTTGCACCTCTCTACCTGGATTCTGTTTTCAATAATAGTGTGCTTCGTTCTGACTATTCAATCCCTAAATTCATAATGCCCGCTATAGAATTCGTTCAGGGAGCAAAGATTGCCCTGGACACTCTAAACCTTAATGGCAATAAAGTCGAAGCATATATTTATGATTCAAAATCATTTACGCAGCCTGTTTCTTGGCTTATTAAATATAAGAAACTCGATGATATCGACCTGATTATAGGATCCGTTAAAGATCCCGAATATCAGGAACTGGCTGCCTTTGCATTAGAAAAAAATATCCCATTCGTTTCAGCCACCTATCCAAATGACGGAGGGATTAAGGATAACCCAAATCTAATAATTGTAAACTCCACCTTAAAAGCCCATTGCGAAGGTATCTTCAGCTATTTGATGCAAAAACATGGAACCGATAAAATATACCTGATAACCCGAAAAGGGGAAGACCGGATTGAAAATTACTTCAGAACGTTTAACTATTCCGAAGGCAAGCCATTATTAATTATGAAAACAATAGTCGTTGATAGCACCANNGCGTGTTATCCTATTCAAAAAAATCATTCGCTGATATTGATAGGAATGCCCAATTGGGATGGATTTAAAAGCCTTTATAATAAGAATCAATTTAAAGATTTCCCGGTATTCTTCACATCACCCCATTTTGATGTAGAAAATAATATGCTGGATAGCATTTTAATTAAGAAATATTTTCAACTCTATCGTACAAAACCTTCTGACTTGGCTTACAAAGGATTTGGAATCACGTGGTATTTCGTGAACCTGCTTCTGCATTATCCGGGTAATATTATGGCTCACCTGAATGATACTTCACATTCTGCTTTTCATGATTATAATTTCAAACCAGTATATA
>PKYU01000608.1 GCA_003132765.1 Chitinophagaceae bacterium
TGCGACAATTTGGATTGCACCCTAATTTTATTCGTTTAATATTCTTGTTATATATTTATACAAATTGAAACAGGAAAAATGTATTTACAATTATGAAAACAGCACTAATTACAGGAGTTACCGGTCAGGATGGCGCTTATCTCTCTGAATTTTTATTGAACAAAGGTTATCACGTACATGGAATCAAAAGAAGAAGCTCTCTTTTTAATACAGAAAGGATCGATCATATATATGAAGATCCGCATCGTCCAAATCCTAAATTTAAACTTCATTATGGTGATCTTACGGATTCAACCAATATAATCAGGATTATCCAGGAAGTACAGCCTGATGAGATATATAACCTTGGCGCCATGAGTCATGTCCAGGTAAGTTTTGAAACTCCTGAGTATTCGGCGGATGCTGACGGTATGGGAGCATTGCGGATTTTGGAAGCGGTTCGGCTGTTAGGCCTCACAAAAAAAACAAAAGTATACCAAGCTTCTTCTTCGGTATTGTATGGCCTGGTGCAGGAAATTCCTCAAACTGAAAGGACCCCGTTTTATCCCAGGTCTCCCTATGCTGTTGCTAAGTTATATGCTTATTGGATCATTGTGAATTACCGGGAAGCATATAATATTTTTGCCTGTAACGGTATATTATTTAATCATGAAAGCCCGCTGCGTGGTGAAACTTTTGTAACCAGGAAAATTACCCGTGGAGTAGCTAAAATTGCCCTTGGGTTACAGGATAAATTGTATTTGGGAAACCTTGATGCGCAAAGAGACTGGGGACATGCCAAAGATTATGTGGAAGCTATGTGGCTCATGTTGCAGCAGGACAAACCGGAAGATTTTGTGGTAGCTACGGGTGTAACAACTCCTGTCAGAAAATTTGTGGAAATGGCCTTCGCAGAGTTAGGAATTGAAATAATATTTAAGGGAAGCGGCATTAATGAAGTGGGAACCGTGAAAAGCTGCAGTAATCCTGATTTTCAATTGGAAAATGGAAAAGAAGTTGTGAAGGTGGATCAAAATTATTTCAGGCCTACAGAAGTGGATTTGCTGATCGGCGATGCAACCAAGGCAAGGAAGAAGTTAGGTTGGAAACCTACATATACACTTAAGGAACTGGTAAAGGAGATGGTAGCTGCGGATCTCAATAAATTCAGAAAAGAAAAACATCTTAAAGATTCCGGATTCGTAATTAACAGTTCCATTGAACATTGATCTCATGAATACAAATGATAAAATTTATATCGCCGGTCATCGGGGCATGGTAGGAAGTGCTATTGTCCGGAAGTTAGAAAAGGAGGGTTATGCTAATTTATTAACCAAAACCTCAGCAGAATTAGACCTTCGCGATCAGCAAGCAGTAAATAAATTCTTTGAAAAAGAGAAACCTGATTATGTTTTTTTAGCGGCAGCGAGAGTAGGCGGCATCATGGCTAACAATACCTATAGGGCTGAATTCCTTTACGATAACCTGATGATAGAAGCAAATATCATCCATGCTTCCTACACGAATAAAATAAAGAAATTATTATTTCTCGGGTCTTCATGTATTTACCCCAAACTGGCGCCGCAGCCTTTAAAAGAGGAATATTTATTAAGCGGTTTCCTGGAGCCAACGAATGAACCCTATGCTGTAGCTAAAATTACCGGTATCAAATTCTGTGAATATTACCGGGAGCAATATGGGTGTAATTATATTTCTGCAATGCCAACCAATTTATATGGCCTTAATGATAGTTATGATCTCCGGAATTCCCATGTTCTTCCGGCGCTCATCCGGAAATTTCATACAGCTAAAACCGGCAATGAACCTTCTGTTACTTTGTGGGGCACCGGAACTTCTAAGAGGGAATTCTTATATGTGGATGATGTCGCAGAAGCCTGCTTATATTTAATGCAAAGCTATAGCGAAAAGCAGTTTTTAAATATAGGCACCGGCGAAGACCAGACTATTATGGAGCTAGCTGAATTAATAAAAAGTATCGTCGGGTATAAAGGTGAAATAGTTTTGGATAAAACAAAGCCTGATGGAACTCCCCGAAAATTGTTGGACGTAAGCAGAATTCATTCATTAGGTTGGAGACATACCATCAATCTAAGAGAAGGCATTCGAAAAACATATGAAAATTTTCTAAGTCTGAATTTGAAATAATTATTTTGAGTAAAATTNNGAGGGAATTTTTCAATACCGGAAAAAAGAATTTAATATACTATGTTTGAGCTTTTAATAAACCAGGCATTCCTTGGAGCTTTCTATTATCATTGTCAATTTTAAGAGCAGTCAATTAGTAATCGACTGCATTCGATCTGTATATCAGCAAAATTCAACTTTCAATTTTGAAATAATTGTTGTGGATAATAATTCCCTTGATGGGGGTAAAGAAAAAATTACTAACCTTTTTCCATTTATTGTTTGGATAGAAATGGGATATAATTCAGGATTTGCTCGCGCAAATAATGAAGGAATAAAAGCCGCAAAGGGAAATTCTATTTTGTTATTGAATGCTGATACTGTTATTGAAAATAACGCAATTGAAAGGTGTTTCAATTTTTTTAAAGATTCTGAATTTGTTGCTTGTGGTGGACAGTTATTAAATGCTGACAGAACTCCCCAAATTTCAGGAAATTATGCAATGAAGGGCGGTCTCAATTATTTGCTGCCACTTCCATATTTAGGAATTCTACTGAAATCTCTTTCTTTAATTATCAAGATCAAAAAGCCAAACGTACCTGATGCAAAAGGAATAGTGGAGGTCGACTGGATTAATGGCGCTTTTCTGATGGTGAAGAAGGAAGGAATACAAAGAGCAGGATTGATGGATGAAGATTTCTTTTTGTATGCGGAAGAGGCAGAATGGTGCAGCCGATTAAAGAAAGCCGGTAAATTATGTATCTATGGAGATATAAAAGTTATTCATTTGCAAGGTGAGACCACTAATGAAATTTTTAGATCCGCCGGAAAAGGATATTTTAACCTGTTTGACAAAAAAGGTCTCCAGATAATGGTTTCAAATCTTGTACGGATAAGAAAGGAATTTGGCGTGGGATGGTTTCTGTTGATACTGTCTGGATATTTGATCGAGATACCTATATTTTTTGTTGGCTTTCTTATTTCAAAAATATTGCTTTCGAAAAAATATTCTTTTCAGCAGGTGAGAAATTATGCTACCAATATGTGGATTATTGTAAAACTTAGCCCGACAATTATTCGAAACCATCCTTACTTTTATAAATTCTTATGAAAGCTTTTCTACGGATTTGTCTTTTCCTTTAATATAAAAAACAGCTGCCGCAAGCATTGCCAGGAATACAATGATGTTTGCAATAATCGTCGNNAATGAAAATGATTTTGGTTCAAATATGAATTCTATTTGGTGATCTCCTGCGGGCACGAACATGCCCCTTAATATGTAATTTGTTTTCACATAATCTGCTTTCTTGCCATCAATAAATGCATCCCATCCAATTGGATAATATACCTCGCTTAACACCGCAAACTGTGGTGTCATACTATGAAAAGTGTACTCAATCTTATCATTCAGGTTTTCTTTAAGTTTAATATATGCTAAAGAATCAGGAACCGGAGATTGGTTAATTTCTGGCTGGTATTTCTTTTCAACTACTGCTGTATCCCTCAGATCCGTACTGTCAAGTGCCTGCATTTCTTCATTAGCATTTTCAACATACTTAATTCCCTTTACCAGCCACGAGTTACCAAAAGCCCCCGGATTCAATTGTGCCACAGGCTTACCATTCTGAGGATTTTGAACAATAAAGTATTTAGTATTGAGCATATCAAATACCCTCATATTTCCTTTAGAAAGCTGGTAGGTTATCATATCATTATATAAGCCAAGCTTGGCCGGATGATAGCCACCAACTGAATTATGATGAAACGAAGTGGACGCATCATTAAAGGGATCTATAGTACTATTAAAAACTCTGAAATTAGCATGATCAGGATCTTTCATTATTTGTAAATCGGCATCTGTTGGAGAGAAAGCCGATTCATAATCTGTCTCATCCACAAAATTATTTGTATTTAGATACCTGGTAGCAACACCAATAAGATCGTATCCTGAAAGCACAATCAATGATGCAATGAGTATAACGGAAGATATCTTCTTCTTAACGAATAAGCCCAATACCAAAAATGACAGTGCAATCAGAATTACAGACCGTAGCAGATCACTACCCATTAGATCCTTTCTGTCCGTTTGTAAAGCACCAACAAGGCTCCGGCTCACATCGTCTGCTTGCTGTTCAATCTGCGGTGAAGGTTGCTGACCCCGCGGAACCTGATGTAACACGCTTTGCCTAAAATCATCCTTCCGCATTTTATCACCCTTACCACTAAATGACGCCGTGAAATAGAAACCTGCCAACAGTACCACAATAATGCCTGTTATGNNGTTTCTTCCATGCTTCAGTAAAATCTGTCTCATGGAATATCAGTTTATTTACGGCAAGTACTGCTAATAGTGGGAAGCATAATTGAGGAATAACCAGCCCCATGGTGGACGCCCTAAATTTATTGTAAAAAGGAAGATGATCAAAAAGAAAATAATTGAACGTCTGGAAGTTTGAGCCCCAGGCAAGTATGATTCCCAATACACTTGCTGTGATCAGCCACCATTTGTCCCATGATTTTATATAAACGCATCCAAAAATAAAAAGCATACATATTATTGCCCCCAGGTACACAGGCCCTGAAGTGGAAGGCTGGTCACCCCAATAAGAATAGTCATCAGCATATTGTAAGGCATTGTCCTCCGGGACTCCCATTTCGGTAAATTTTTCAACAAATTTTGAAGAAGAGTTATATTCGTTGCCTCCGTTGCTACCTCCATATAAAGCGGGCACTATAAATGTAAAAGTTTCCGGCATTCCCAGGCTGTAATGAAATGCATAATCTTTGTCAAGGCCTCCTTTAGTTTTATTTTCCGCCTGCCCCGGCATATTAAGTTCTGATCTTCCTCCACGCGTGCTTTCTTTGGCGTATTCATAAGTCGGCATCATCGTTACTGCACTACATGCCAGCCCCAGGAGACCTGCTATCAATCCCAAAGCAGCCCCTTTTAAAGCAGAAGCAATCTGCTTTTCTTTATAGCTTTTAATAACAAATGCGATGGTCATAACACCTGCAATCATTAAGGTATAATAAACCATCTGCAGGTGGTTTTGCCCAATAAGTAATGCCGAAAACAATGCTGTAACTGCAAAACCCAACCAATATTTCCTTTGGAAAAGCAACAGCAGCCCCGCCAAAACTGCAGGCATATAGCCAATCGAAACCATCTGTGTATCGTGGCCGACAGAAATAATAATGGGATCGAAAGTAGAATAAGCATAAGCGATGCCGCCCATAATACTGATCCATGGATTAGCTCCTGCTACTATACATAGGAAATAAAAACATATACAGGCAAGAAAAAAGAAGGAAACAGGTTTGGGCAGGCCTAATCTGAAAATGGAATCGAGGTAACCTACCTGGAGTTTTGTCCGGGCATCAAAAGCTATCTGGTAAGCCGGCATGCCACTGAACATACTGTTGGTCCATAAAGGATAGTATCCGTATTTATCATGGAATTCAATGGATTGCTGGCTCATTCCACGCCAACCTTTGATATCCTCCTGAGAAACAACTTTTCCTTGCAGCGCAGGCTTGCAATACACCACTGCAACAATTAAAAAAATAGCAATGGCAATTAAATGCGGTACTAATTTTTTGAAATTAATATTCTTCATGGACGTTCGTGTATTTAAAATGGCAAAGTAAAAGTTTTATAGCAAAGGGTTCAAATAAAGTTTAAACGAAAGCGTTAAAACGAATTTTTCATTTTCCAGGCGCAGTTATCCATTATCAGTGATCATTACCTACCTTAGTTTTTATAAGTTATTCTATGACATTAAGCAGAATATGGGCAGGCTTTATAATTGTATCCGTTCTAGCGGCAACATTTCAATGTGTATTTATNNACCGGATGGTTGTTGGAAAATCAGGTGATAGTTCGCAAACAAAATCACTGGATTCTTCTGCAATGGCTGCTGTTATTTTAAAAACTTTACAAAGTGGCAAAACCTATAATGATGGTAATGCCAGATTTACTAAAACTGCTGCAGGAAAGTATATTTCCTTTAAAGAACAGAATGGCGATGGCATTATAGCCACTACAAAAACAGCTGTTGATATTTCAATA
>PKYU01000511.1 GCA_003132765.1 Chitinophagaceae bacterium
GGGATAAGATTTTTGGCACGAATTGTAGGCCCGTTTTTCTCTAAATTATTTCCTGAACTTCCGAAAAACCATCCCGCGATGGGACATATGGTTATGAATTTTTCGGCTAATTTACTGGGGCTTGATAATGCGGCCAGGCCTTTCGGAATAAAGGCGATGGAAAGTTTGCAGGAAATTAATCCAAAAAAAGATACTGCCTCCAATTCGCAAATCATGTTCCTTTGTTTACATGCATCGGGACTTACGCTTATTCCTGTAAGTATCATTGCCATCAGGGCTTCTTTAAACACACACAATCCTACGGAAATTTTTATCCCATGCATGATAGCCACCTTTGTAGCTACCATTGCAGCTATGTTAATAGTATCATTTAAACAAAAAATAAACGTATTTCAGCCGGTTATTCTTCTTTGGGTATTGAGCATTTCGGCAGTTATTGCCTTAATGGTTATTTATCTGAAAACATTAAGTTTTACAGGCGTTCAGACTTTTTCAGGTATTTTAAGTAACGGGATTATCTTATTACTTTTTCTCCTGATTGTTTTGGGAGGGCTGTATAAAAAGATAGATATTTTCGGTTCATTTATTGAAGGCGCCAAGGAAGGATTTGAGGTAGCAGTAAAAATAATTCCTTACCTGGTAGGGATGCTGGTAGCGATTAGCCTTTTGCGCACAAGCGGCACTTTTGATATAATCGTCAGCGGGATGAGGCACCTTTTTTCTGCAATAAGCACTGACACCCGTTTTGTAGATGCATTGCCTACTGCATTAATAAGACCTTTAAGCGGCAGCGCTGCCAGAGGGATGATGATTGATGCGATAACTATACACGGGCCGGATTCGTTTGCCGCGAGGTTATCTTCCATATTGCAGGGAACCTCCGATACCACATTTTATGTAATCGCTGTTTATTTCGGGGCTGTTTCTATTAAGAATACCCGCTATTCTATTGGAGCAATGCTGCTCGCAGATTTGGTAGGAATTATTACTTCTATCTTCCTTGCATATTTATTTTTCGGAAATAGTTTGTAAAACATGCTAAAATCGAAATTGATTTCAACATAATACCAGGCATGCATGTGCAATGCTTATTCAAAATAATGGAGGTGATGCAATTTTATTTTGAACGTGGGTCTTTCTCTTCATCTTCCATAACTGATGAAGGTTCGAAAATCTCTGTCATTTTCTTTGATTGGTAAATAGCGCGGTCATATTTATTACCCAGAACAATTATAGTTGTTGAATCCTGAACCATTCTTATAAAAACCGCATTGTTGCCATGCCACCATCCATTGTGGTAAATAATTTTCCTCCCGTCCGGATACACATTCATTCTCCATCCATAACCATAATTTCTTATTCCCGGTTTTTCATTACTGTAAGGCGTATATGCTTCCTCCAGGGTCTTCTTACTGAAGATCTGGTTTGTATACATTGCCTGGTCCCATTTAAGGAGATCCTCCGGGGTGCTGTAAATATTCTTATCCCCAAACCCTGTATCGAGGTAAGTCAATCCTTCCTGCCTTCCCCGCCAATCATACGATGGCATTGCTGTTATACTGTCTTTCAAATCAAAAACATAAGTGTCTCTCATCTGGAGTGGTGTGAAAAACTCCTTTTGGAGGAATTCTGCAAAACTCATCCCCGAAGCTTTTTCAATGATCAATCCAAGCAATGCAAAATTAGTGTTGCAATATTCAAAATGAGTATTTGGTGTGCTGTTTGGGTTGGGCCTGTATTTGATCATATAGGATAGGACGTCTTCATTATTGCAATATTGTTTAGGATCCCAGCCAAGTTTTTCCATGAAATAAATATAATTAGGCAATCCGCTTCTGTGGCTCAAAAGCAACCTGACAGTTACACCGTCATAAGGAAAGGCAGGAAAGGATTTCTTAACATCATCATCGAGGGACACCTTTCTCATCTGAACCAGTTTTAGAATTGCCATCGCAGTAAAAGTTTTCGAAACAGAAGCAAGATGAAATGAACTGTGCGGGGTAAGGGAGTCTTTCTTTCGCAGATTAAAATATCCATGGTAGGCTTCAAAAATGATACGCCCTTTTTTGGCAACGAGTATCCCGCCATTAAATCCTTTTGCCACCAGGTGATTATCATAAAAATCCTTCACGGAATCATGGTACCTGTCAAAATCGAATTTGGAAATTTCCCCGGGTGACGGGGAAACATAAGTTGAGGAGTCAGCCTTATTATTTTTTATTCTATCTGTATTAAGATTCTTACAATCAGAAAACAGCAGCGAAAAGGATATCAAAATAAAAAGTAAACGAATCACATAGCCCATAAAAGATTCATAGATTAAGGGATTATATTTGCAATATTACTATACAAAATTTATATGGTCGACAAAAAATCAACAAGTTATCCTAAAGAAAAAATTAATATTCTGTTTCTTGAAAATATCAGTAAAAGCGCTGTAAAGAAATTTATGGATGCAGGGTACACATCTGTTAAGCAAATTACCGGAGCTATAAGTGAAAATGAGCTGATTAATGAAATCAGGAATGTGCATTTGCTGGGCATCCGTTCCAAATCCAAAATCACCAGCGAGGTCTTAAACCATGCCTCAAAGTTACAGGCCATCGGATGTTTTTGTATTGGCGTAAACCATNNATTCCAATACCCGCTCGGTTGCGGAATTGGTAATTGCTTCTTCTATAATGCTGATCAGGAAAATCCCTGATAAGAATAAGGCTGCACACGAAGGAAAATGGATAAAGGATTCAACAGGAAGCCACGAGCTAAGGGGCAAAACGCTTGGTATTATTGGTTATGGGAATATTGGCTCACAGGTAAGTGTACTTGCTGAATCCCTGGGGATGAAGGTTATTTTTTATGATGTNNCGTTACGCCTTTCTGATGTAATCACTCTTCATGTACCTGATTTACCATCTACCAGGAACTTGATCAATAAAACAAACCTCAAATATTGTAGACCATCTGCTATGCTGATAAATTATGCGAGAGGCCAGGTGGTGGATATTCCGGCTTTGCGAAACGCCCTTGTTAATAATGAACTCGGCGGCGCGGCGATAGATGTTTTTCCGGTTGAACCACAAAAAACCGGCGATCCTTTTGTAACGCCTTTGCAGGGATTGAGCAATGTGATTTTGACGCCCCATATTGGTGGTTCAACTGAAGAAGCTCAATTAAATATTGGAGAGGATGTAAGTAGTAAGCTTTTTAATTTTCTTGAAAAGGGAATTACTAACGGTTCCCATACGATACCGNNTTCACAATAACGTGCCGGGAGTACTGTCTGAAATCAATACACAACTTTCACTTCATAAAATAAATATTCTCGGCCAATATCTAAAAACCAATGATGATGTAGGTTATGTTGTCCTTGATGTAAGTAAGAATATTTCGGGAAATGCTCTTGAACTGCTCAGGAAAGTTAAGGGAACAATTAAGGTTAGGTTATTGTATTAGGAAAAAGAACGTAATTCATGAAAGTTGTTATTATTGGAGGAGGATTCGGGGGTTTGAAGTTAGCGAGAAGGCTTGCCAACAAAAGGGAGTTCGAGGTCACCCTTATAGACCGGTTCAATTTCCACCAGTTCCAGCCATTATTTTACCAGGTTGCCACAGCCGGGCTTGATGCGAGCCATATTTCATTCCCCCTGCGGAAAGTTTTGCATAAAGAAAAAAATATCCACTTTCGGATGGCCGAAGTGAAATCCATTGATTTGTCACAGAATAAAGTAATTGCTGATGCAGATACATTTGTTTATGATTTGCTGGTAATAGCTACCGGCGCTGATACGAATTTCTTTGGAAATAGCGAATTGACGGCAAACACGTTTCCAATGAAAAGTACTATAGAGGCGCGCNNAAAAAATGAAAGCGAATTGCAAAGCCTGATGACCATTGTTGTGGTGGGTGGTGGACCAACAGGGGTTGAAATGAGCGGCGCCATTGCAGACATGCGAAGGTTTGTTTTCCCAAAGGATTATCCTGAATTGGATTTTAGTAAAATGAAAATTTATCTCCTTGAAGGAAGTCCGAAAACTCTCGGCACTATGAGTGCAAGGTCAAGCATCAATTCATTGGAGTATCTGAAGAGATTGGGGGTAATAGTAATGACCGGTACTGAGGTAAAGAATTATGATGGCGAAAAAGTTACTATGCAAAATGGAAACATAATTGAATCATCCATGGTAATTTGGGCAGCAGGAATAAAAGGAAATGTTCCTGAAGGTATTGATCCGGCTTTGATCTCCAGGGGAAACCGGATTATGGTTGATAGGTTCAATAAAGTGATGGGGCTTCAAAATATTTATGCCATTGGAGATGTTGCCTATATGGAAACTGAAAATTACCCTCATGGCCACCCGCAGGTTGCATCGGTGGCGATTGCACAGGCTTCGGTTCTGGCTGATAATTTTTTGAGGATTGATCGTTCGCAAAACCTTAAGGAATTTGAATACCATGATAAAGGATCTATGGCTACAGTAGGCCGCAATCTTGCGGTGGTTGACATTCCTATCCCGAAAGCTTTCGGGACAAAATTACACTTTAAAGGTTTTATCGCATGGCTTATCTGGATGGGTCTTCATCTTTTTTTATTGCTTGGAGTGAAGAACCGGCTTGCAGTCTTTTATAACTGGATATATAATTATATTACCTATGATCAAAATCTGCGGCTGATATTCCGTGTTTTTAGGAAAACTAAGGTTCAATAAAATTGAAATCTTGTTTAAGAAGGCGAAATAATGTTATCAATCTTCCATTATTTATTGAGTGCGGAAAAGTGAAATCAGAGTCAGGGAAATAATTTCATAAACGATTTCGCCCTGCTCTTAAATGCAGCGCTTTGATGAGGTAATTGATCTGAAATAATCAATTTTATTTCAGGGATTATTTCCGGATATTTTTTTGCAAGTTTTTCCAGCACTTTTAATGAAAAGGCTTGAATAGCAACTGCTTCATTCGGAGATTCAAGATAGGTAATGCATATTTCTATAACCCTGCCTTCAAATTTTTCGGGAATGTCTATTTCTGCCAATAATCTAATGCTGTTCCTCTTTATGGAATCATTAAGCCGGGCTTTATTAAATTATCCAACAGCTTTTTCAGATTGTCTTTCATGAAGTGAGGATGGACGATGACACAATAGCTCAATGGCCACGCT
>PKYU01000318.1 GCA_003132765.1 Chitinophagaceae bacterium
GCCATTAATGGAAACTTGCTTATTACGGGCAGTAAAAGCATAATTAATGTCTTCATCACTGGGTCCCATGTGAAAAGTTCCGGGTGGGATATAAACCATTCCGGGTGGTTTTGGCAAAATGTATTTGCCTGAGGGAGCAACACCATGAAGTTGGCCATCATCGGCGAGCCCTTTTGATTTCCCGGATTTACCACAGCCGGTTAGGGTAAAAATGGCTAAAACAGCAATTGCTCTGAACAATTTGGTTTTCATTCTCTTTTGCTTTGAGGGTAACGACAAATGTAATTATTAATTGTAATCAAAATTTAGTTGCCTTGTTATCTATTTCTGAAAATAATGATATTTAAAAAATAACTCCAATCATCAATTCTTAGAAACGGACAATTATTATAATTATTGTAAATAAGAGGTCAAATATCTTAATTTGAATCTTATTTTAATTTGAATCAGGAAATAGGTAGAGTTTTTATCAGATTGCTGCGGGATTAAAACTACAATAAACCAAGGTAAAAAGTTGCAATATACGAGGAATTTTTTCTTTAAAAACTGGCTAAAGATATTAAGATTTTTCAATTTTCAATAATTATTAAAGTTAAATTCTTCAAACATAATAATAGTAAATTTGTAACCTTTTTAATATGACAAAAGTGAAGAATCAGGATTTGGAAGTGATTGATACTCCCCCAGAATCAATCGATGTGTTTGGAGCCCGTGAGCATAACTTAAAAAACATTGATATTTCAATTCCTAAAAACAAATTAGTTGTTATCACCGGTATAAGCGGAAGCGGCAAATCTTCCCTCGCTTTTGATACAATTTATGCTGAAGGTCAGCGCCGCTACATGGAAAGTTTTTCAANNGCCGGATGTTGATAAAATATCCGGCCTTTCCCCGGTAATATCTATAGAACAAAAAACTACTAATAAAAATCCCAGGAGTACTGTGGGAACCGTAACAGAGATATATGATTTTTTTCGCCTTTTATATGCAAGAATCGGTGAAGCATTTAGCTACAATACCGATAAAAAAATGGTAAAATGGAGAGAGGAAGAGATTGTGGAAAATATCAATTTAAGATTTTCAGGTAAAAGAATCAGTCTTCTTGCGCCATTGGTTAGGGGACGTAAAGGGCATTATCGGGAGCTTTTTGAAGACTCGAGAAAAAAAGGGTTTTTGAAAGTTCGGATAGATGGAGTTATCAAGGATCTCGTTTCAAAAATGCAGGTTGACCGTTATAAAATTCATGATATAGAATTAGTAGTTGATAGAATGCAGGTTTCCCGTGATCAATCTGTTAGGTTAAGCCAAAGTGTTCAGAAGACGCTCCAATTGGGAAATGGAATCCTTTTCATTTTACTTAATGATTCAGATATCCAGGTGCAATTTAGCAGGCAGTTAATGTGCGAGGATACAGGGATAAGCTATGAAGAACCCTCACCTAATGCTTTCTCTTTTAATTCTCCTTATGGTGCTTGCCCTGCTTGTAAAGGTTTGGGAAATGTATACCAGGTAAATATTGAAAGTATAATTCCAGATCTTAAATTGAGTATTAACCAGGGAGGCATAGCCCCACTTGGCGAAGAAAGGGATGCATACGTGTTCAGGCAAGTTCAGCAATTATCAAAAAAATATAAGTTTAGCCTGGATAAACCGCTTTCTCAATTATCAAAAAATGTTATCAGTTTATTGCTTTATGGTCAGGAAAAGAAAGCAAATGAGGAAAACGCCGATGTGTATGCAGAAATGGACGGGTTTGATACAGATTTTTCAACTAATTCCACTATAGAAACTGAGGATTATGAAGGAATAGTAACAATGATTAGTAGGTGGTTTAGCGCAAACAGCACCAGTGATGCTTTAAGAAGCTGGGTTGAAAAATTTATGCAGTTGAAAACCTGCAAAGCTTGTGGCGGGAAGAGGCTAAAAAAAGAAAGCCTTTGGTTTAAGATTGATGCAAAAGATATATCCGAATTGAGTGATTTTGATTTCAACAAGTTATCAAATTGGCTGAAAGGCATAGAATCCCGACTGAATAGTCGCCAAAACGTTATTGCAAAGGATATCTTGAAAGAAATAAAAGAACGCATACAATTTTTATTGGATGTGGGATTAAATTATCTTTCAATGAGCAGGCCATCTAAAAGCCTGAGTGGTGGAGAATCTCAGCGAATACGACTAGCTACTCAAATTGGTTCACAATTGCAAGGAATCACTTATATCCTGGATGAACCAAGCATCGGCCTCCACCAGAGGGATAACCATCGCCTGATTCAGGCTCTAAAAAATTTAAGAAATATTGGTAATAGCGTTATAGTCGTTGAGCACGATAAGGATATTATGATGGCAGCAGATTATCTTGTTGATATAGGTCCGGGAGCCGGTAAACATGGAGGAGAAATTGTAGCAATGGGAATTCCAAAAGACTTATTAAAATTAAATACTATTACCTCAAATTTTCTTAATGGTAAAAGAGAAATACCCGTTCCATCGCAAAGAAGGAAAGGAAACGGTTTTTCGCTAAAATTGGAGGGGGCTACCGGGAATAATTTAAAGAGCCTGTATGTCGATTTTCCTCTTGGTAAATTTATTTGTGTGTCTGGCGTTAGTGGAAGTGGCAAGTCTACTTTGATCACCGAAACTTTATATCCTATTTTAAGCATACACGCTTATAATAGCAAAATGGATCCTCTACCGTACAAGAGTATTAAGGGGCTAGAGCATATTGACAAGGTTGTTGAAATNNAAATTGATCAATCACCAATTGGAAGAACGCCACGAAGTAATCCGGCAACATATTGCGGGTTCTTTACTGATATCCGTACTTTATTTGCATCCGTTCCCGAATCAAAAATAAGAGGCTATACAGCCGGCCGTTTTTCATTTAATGTAAAAAGCGGTAGGTGCGATTCATGTGAAGGAGGAGGTATGAGGGTAATTGAAATGAATTTTTTACCTGATGTTTATATTCATTGTGAAAAATGTAATGGCAAACGATATAACCGGGAAACACTGGAAATCCGGTATAAAGGAAAATCCATAAGTGATGTTCTGGAAATGACGGTGGACGAGGCGGTGGAATTTTTTAATAATGTCCCTTATATCTATAGAAAAATAAAAGTACTTCAGGAAGTTGGGTTGGGTTATATTTCCTTGGGGCAAAGCGCTGTAACATTAAGCGGAGGTGAAGCTCAACGGGTTAAGCTTTCCACCGAATTAAGCAAAAGAGATACAGGAAAGACTTTTTATATTCTTGACGAACCTACCACGGGACTTCACTTCCAGGATATAAAACTTCTTACGGATGTTCTAAACAAGTTGGTTGACCGTGGTAATACAGTTCTTGTAATAGAACATAATATGGATGTTATAAAAATAGCTGATCATATTATAGATATGGGTCCTGAAGGAGGTGAAGGGGGTGGGAGAATATTGTTTGAAGGAACGCCGGAAGAACTATTAGATAACAAAGAAAGCTTTACAGCCTTATTCTTAGAAAAGGAACTTGCCCGGGGAACAAAAAATAAAAAAGCAAAGCATAATAAAAAAGCTAATAAAATAGTGGTTTCAGGGGTTAACATTGCATAAGAATATGCATCGCTTTCCGGGGGTTAACTTTTGTTATATACTTTGCATTTTTCTTTTGAAAATATTCAGTTAGTATTGGCAAATTAAAATCTCGCCGGGCAACGCATATGGCTGGTTACACTCCGGTTATAACCATCTCCTAATACGGAGCCTAACCTAAATGCAAATTTCAGACTTATAGAGAAATATGCATCCATTTGTGATGGATCTCCTCGCTGGGTTCCAGGAGGATAGGCGACAACTCCCGGTGTAACGTAGCCGATCACTTTATCATAAATTTGGCTGGCAATCAGGGCATTTTGTGGACTCAGATATTTATAAAATAAAGACGGGTCTATATAGATAGAACTTACATCATCTATGTAATCAGTAAATGTTTTCCTATATAAGACTTCGAGGCTCAGATTAACATTGTCTGATATGAAATATTTGGCGCCTAAACCCATTGGTATGTTTATTTGAGTTAACGAATAATTTTTTCTGTTCGGATACTCCGGAAATCCTTCTCCTTCGGTATGCAGTGGCTGCAGATAATACCATGTCGTAACGCTNNCCTAATACTCCATAGGGCCGGAACCTTGGTTGATAATCTTCATGATTTTTATTCAAAAGCATTAATGGGAAAATTTCTGCCGCAATGTATCCTTCAGCAAGGTTCGTTCTGAAATTAAGGTTACGTTGTTTCCTCCATAATTCGTTCACACCTTTTGTATCAATAATACCGTCATTACCGTCTAGTTTCCCTATACATGCAGCAACACGTACACCGAGCCAATCATTGGGGTATACTGTCAGGAATGCCCCTTTCATAACATTGGTTAAAGGAAGGTTTAAATCTTTTAGACCTGGGGATCCTTTACCTGCATGTCCTCCCAAATCTCCCAGAAAAAATAAAGGTCCAATATTAAAACCTGCCTCCATCCTTGTGTTTTCATTTCCAAATATTAATGATTGTGAAAAACCTCCGGTGGAAAAAAAGATGGCTGTTGCAAGTAATATTAATTTGGCCTGGTAATTAAATGGTAGCCGTTTAGTCATAAATAGATCAGATTTTGGTTTTCAGGCGATAAATGATTTATGATTACCCGATTTTTGGGTAATAGACTAATAACGGAAGGAGAGATTTCTTTATTGTACCCGGTAAATATTAATTATACCTTATCATTTTTATATGTGGAATGCTATCCTCGATATAGCTATTCCCTATTGTAATAAAGGCGAAATTTTCATAAAATTTAACGAGGTAAAGTTGGGCGCTTATGATAACAGGAATATTGCCAAATAACCCGAAAAGCTCCTGAAGCGATTTTTCAAATAGCTGTTTTCCAATAGATTTGCCCCGTGCCTGAGGCGAGGTCACTACACGGCCGATAGATGCGGCATCCGGGTAAGCAATTCCCGGTGGAATGATCCGGCTATATGCCAATAGGAGTCCATTATCGTTGCCTGTTAAATGATACGATTCAAAGTCTTTGTCATCACAATCCTGGTAAACCACATTTTGTTCCACAGCAAAAACCTCAATCCTCAATTGAAGAATTCTATAAAGCTCATAAGCAGTAAAATTGTCAAAAGATTTACATTCCCATCTAATCATAATAATCCAGGTATATTTTGGTATACCGAATAGAAAATACTACTCGAACCTTAATCAGTACCCATATTTTTCCTTCCACCTAATACTTAAGAATTTCCTCATTTCTTCTTCTCTTGCATTCTTCCCGGGGTTATAAATTACGGTATCTTTTATTTCTTCCGGCAAAAATTCCATAGGAACAAAATTATTTTCATAACTGTGTGCATATTTATAATCTTTTCCATAATCAAGATTTTTCATAAGTTTCGTTGGGGCATTACGGATTGCAAGAGGCACTGGCAAATCTCCATATTGGCGAACCAAAGATTGTGCGTTTCCAATGGCTTCAACACTGGAATTGCTTTTCGGTGACGAGGAGAGATAAGTTGCGCATTGTGATAAAATAATATT
>PKYU01000254.1 GCA_003132765.1 Chitinophagaceae bacterium
ATAAGCAGAGATTTTTGAAGAAAAAGTGGAAGCATTTAAAAACTTATACTTTTCAAATCTCTTTCAATAAAACAAAAACAAATTCATTACCCAACCTTTGTTCCGTTACACTTTATAACTCCATCCATTTTCATCAATTTTACTTTTCAATGCTAATTTTCATACCTCACAAAACCCGCCAGACAAAAAAAATAATGGTATTTAACTAAAAATTAGTGTGTTGATTTCCCAAAAAATTATACCTGTTAAGTATTTTTAATTACCAATCCCAATGGCAAAATATTNNAATTCCTGCTCCTGTATAAATTGCTGATGCGCCGCAAATAATGCCTTCGTAACCGGTAAAAGTTTTTAAAGACGTATTACCGGTTGCATCGCCAAGCGCCAGCAAAAAAAACAAAATAGTTAATGTAGCAAATACAAATTGTAATGCCCTGCTTATGCGGAGTGTTCCAAAAAAAAGACAGCCGNNTACCATAGCGCTTTCTGAAGCAGCCGGAATCCAGCCAAGTTTTGGCATTACTATTAGGCCTGCCAATGTTAGCCAAAAGGATCCATAAGAAATAAAAGCGGTTAATCCGAAAGTATTATTTTTTTTACCTTCTATAATACCCGCAATAACCTGTGCAATGCCGCCATAAAAAATTCCCATTGCCAGGATCATTGAATTCATTTCGAAAATTCCTGCGTTATGCAGGTTGAGTAAAACTGTAGTCATTCCAAAAGCAAGTAATCCTAATGGTGCGGGATTGGCATTGGTGTCTTTAATCATAATTGTAGTTGATTCCATATCATAGGTTTTATAGTTTAAAAATAAATTAGCAATCGTCGAAATATCAGGTAATCATTATGTATTCTTTTTCTTAAAATCGGTATCAATTTCTTTTTTTAAATTTCTCTTGCCATCTAAATTCTTTTACTCCCCAGCCTATTCCACGTATAAGTTCTGGTATCTTTTTTCCTCCAAAGAATAAAAGGATAACCAGTACTATTAAGATCCACTCTGTGCCAACAGGCATTGCAAATAATCATTTCGAATTTAAAATTAATAGGTCATTGTGTTTTATTTTAAATAAATAAGTAAGCTAACCCCAACAATTGAATTATATCAGTAAGTTTAATAAACCAAATAATACCAGATTATGTAGCAATTTTTTTTGACAGGGGTTTATTTTACTGCTTTCACAATATTGAAGGCCCGTTTAGTTATTTCTTCAATTTTTTTATACTTTTTTGTTTAAGCAATTGATTNNAAAACACCAGCTTTAAAGCCTCCTGCCATATTCTCTTTATCCAAATTCACACCGCCCGTTGGCATAAACAATAATTCTGGAAATAAAGGTCTTAAGGCACTTATAAATTCAGTTCCTAAAATATTTCCTGAAAAAAGTTTCATCATGAGCCATCCCTCCTACTAAAGCAAAAACCTAAATTTATCCAATCCATACAAGCAGACTTACGTGATAAAAGCTATTTGGATTAAGTGATATCAAGGTTCCCTACAAGTATTATTGCCATAAGATTTTTTAAATATTACAGGGACTATAAAACAGCTCTTTTTTTAATAATCACCTTATTCCTTGTTCAAAACCATATTAAAAACTTATTTTAAGGAACTCTAACCTTAACTACAATTTTCTTTATCATGTCATAACCAGCAACTTTAATAACAGGCCGATGAATTTCATGAGGTGAAAAAATGAAAAAGGTTCCAGGCTCCGCATTATAATATTTGCCTCCGTTAACAGAAAAGTTTTCATTATCTTCTGATGAATAGGGTATTATTACTTTAGCATTAGGACTGGAAATAGAAGCTATTCCCATCTTTGCTTTACCCATAATTACATATTGAAGATCATTAAAATTGCGATGAGCCTCCCATTTGACACTATCCCTATCTTTAGGTGCAACCTCTGAAACAGTAGCAATCACATTACCACTATCAATAACGTACTTTCCTGGCTCGAGTTGATAAAGATTATGAGTTTTCAAAAAATCAAATGCTTTATCCCACCATATTTTATTCTTATGGTATTGCTTGAAGAATTCTAGTTGATTAATGCTTTCATGAGGAATAAGTTGCAACCCTTTTAACCATTCATGACTATTATACCATTCAGCAACTTTTCTATCCAATCCTGCATTCAATATTGTAGAGGAATTACAATTTAAAAGAAAGATAGAAGAACCTGTTAAGATTAATAGCCGTCTAAAAAACATTGTATTTTTCATATTAAAAATATTAATCAAAAAAAATTTGACATGTTTTGTTCATTTTCGTTTAATATTACTAATTGAGTTTGTCCGAAAATATGGTTCATCTAAAATACTGATTACTGATTATCATGTTTTCCCTAAATATTTTTTGGTAAAACTGTCGTTTCTTCAAATTATCACCTCATATTTTTTGTTCTTATCAGTGTTGCAGGGTTACTAATGAATAAATTCTAAGTTTTATTTTACTCTTCTATTGTTCATAAGATATTTATACAACAATTTGATAAAAAAAGCTTGTCTTAATTATTGCTTGAAACTAATCTCTTTTGAATATGACCGAAAAAAACAATTGTTGTCTGTAAGCTAATTGCAAAAAAATTGTAATGCCAAAATCATTGACACACAACTATTTTCATCATTTAACTTACATATTCTTTTGCTATTTGCCTACTGCTACCTAAATAATCAATTCCCAACTCTACAATATCTCCTGGTTTTAAATAAACAGGTTCCGGCTTTAGCCCCAGGCCAACACCGTGTGGTGTGCCGGTGGAGATTATATCGCTCGGTAACAAAGTCATAAACTGGCTCAAATATGACACCAGGAAAGGTATATTGAAAATCAAATTCTTTGTATTGCTTTCCTGCATCATTTTTTCATTCACAGTCAGCCATAATCTTAATTTATTAATATCAGCAATTTCATCTTTTGTAATTAACCAGGGGCCGAGTGGCGCAAATGTATCGCAGCTTTTTCCCTTACCCCATTGGCCACCCCTTTCTAATTGAAAAGCCCTTTCACTATAATCATTATGCAGACAATATCCGGCTACATAATTCATTGCATCTGCTTCTTCAACATAACTGGCTTTCTTTCCGATTACAACTGCTAACTCTACTTCCCAATCTGTTTTAATACTATTTTTTGGAATTATTAAGTCATCGTTCGGGCCAACAATAGATGAAGTGGATTTGAAAAATATAATAGGTTCTTTAGGTATATCCATATTACTTTCTGCTGCATGATCTGCATAGTTTAATCCTATACATACGATTTTGGATGGGTGGTCAATACATGCGGCCCATCTTATCTTTTCATCCACAATTTTACAATCAGATTTATTGGCTTTAAACCATTCCTGTAATTTGGTTATGCCATCATCAGCAAAAAATCTTTCATTATAATCCTGTTTAAACCCACTTACATCATACCGTACATTATCAACTAAAATAGCAGGTAATTCATAACCTACATTTCCAAACCTGCAAATTTTCATTTCAATCTTATTTAATTGTTTAAAGTAGTAAATCCACCATCAATTGGGTAATCACAACCTGTAATAAAACCCGCTTTATTACTGCATAAATATAAAGCGAGTGTAGCAATTTCATCTGGTTCAGCCATTCGTCCAATCGGTTGCGATTGCGATAGTTTTTTAAACATTTCCTCTTCCCTGCCCGGATAATTGTTTTTCAAAAATCCATCTACAAAAGGGGTATGCACACGGGCGGGTGAAATTGAATTACAGCGAATATTTTCTTTAATATAATCCCTTGCTATACTCATTGTCATTGCTTTGATGGCTCCTTTTGAAGTGCTGTAGGCAAATCGATCCGATAATCCTACCAAAGCACCAATGGATGCGACATTTAGGATGCAGCCTCCTCCGGCTTTACGCAAATATGGAATAGAAGCGAAAACGCAATTATATGATCCTTTAACATTTACTGACATTACTTTATCAAAATCTTCCTCATTTGTGTTATCTGCTTTCCCAATATGCGCTATGCCTGCGTTATTCACCAAAATATGATGCAAGCCTATTTTATCAAAAGCTACTGTTACTTCCTGTTGATTGGCCACATTGCAGAAATGAACAAATGCTTTTCCCCCAACTATTTCAATTTCATTAACTGTTGCATCTGCATTATCAGTATTCTGTTCAATAATGTGAACTGTTGCACCTTGCTTTGCAAACAATAAACTCATAGCACGGCCAATACCACTTCCTCCACCGGTTATTATTGCTATTCTATTTGCTAAAGAAAACATATTTTATATTTTTAAATTTAAAAATCCTTTGATGGCTATTTTACCTGTTTCGCCATCTATCTAAATTTATAATCTACTATCAAAATTTATAAAAATAATAAGTTTCACTTTTACTCCTAGACCGCATTAAAAAACCATTTTCCCGAATGCCGAACACTCTTCCCAAATCTATTTTATCTAAAGACCTCTGTAATACGATGCTAGTCAAATAAGGCATTACTGATCAGCCATCCGAAAATGACATACAAATGGTTTTACCTAAGTGTTGCGTTATATTTTTGAACCTTGGTCAACCAAATGATTTGGAAAATCTTCAATCCTTTCACAACAAATTTGTTCCATCACCTGTTGAAGCTGAGTTTTTAAAATGGAGACCATATGATTGCCGCCATTTTTCCCCAGCGCTGCTACACCATACATAAATGATCTTCCCAGGAATGTAAATTTTGCTCCTGAAGCAAGTACTCTTGCTACATCTGGACCCGATCTCAAACCACTATCCATCATTACTTTTATTTTATCGCCATACTTAGCGGCAATCTTTGTGATTGGTTTTATAGTTGATTGTCCCGCATCTAATTGACGGCCGCCGTGATTAGATACAATGATACCATCAAGCCCCAGTTTAATTGCTTTTTCGGTATCCGCTTCGCTAGTTATACCTTTCAATACGATCTTTCCTTTCCACATGTCACGGATAGGAGCCACTTTTTCTTCATTCAACCTTCCTGAAAAAGTATGATCCATAAATTCACCTAATTTTTTTAAATCCAATCCCTTTGGCATATACGGTTTTAAAATTTCAAAAGCAGGCTGGCCGTTGATGAGTGTTCTCAAAGCCCAATTAGGTTTGCCCATAATTTGAAGCATATTTGTGAGAGACATCTTCGGAGGCATGGCCAAACCATTTCTTATATCTCTCGGCCTGTATCCAAAAGTAGGCACATCACACAGAAGGACAAGTATCGGATACTTAGCCGCTTCCACCCGTTTTATAATTAAATCTCGGATTCTGTTTTCCGTTGGATGGTATAATTGAAACCATGCATTCCCTTTAGTGATTTCACCAATCTTTTCGATGCTACTTGTAGTAACCGTACTTAATACAAATGGTATATTATGCTCAAATGCAGCCTTGGCCAATATTTCAGGAGATTTGGGCCATATCAAACCTTGCAAGCCTATGGGAGCAATACCAAAGGGGGCATCATAGGTATGACCAAACAATTCTGTTTTCATATCAGAACCTTTGTGCACACTTAGGTAGTTGGGCAGAAGTTCAACCTCACGAATTTCTGATGTGTTTTTGTAAAGATTTATATCCTCATTACAGCCGC
>PKYU01000469.1 GCA_003132765.1 Chitinophagaceae bacterium
CTGCTTCCAGGCTGTAATCTGAAGGGTTATGTTTGTAAGCCTCATTAATTTCCGGATACCAGTTTTTCCATTCCTTAACCTGCATGATTTGAGGTAGCGTATTATCAAAGGTGGCGGAAATGGATATAGTGGAATTTTGGGTTATAGGAAGAATTGAGGTAATAAAAAGCAGAATAAAAATCACCAAGCTAACGACAACCCCCTTTTTCATATTTCCGTAAAGTTATCATTAAATATAGCCAAAATTAATATTACTTTTGTCCATTGTCCTTCATAAAAAACTCATAAAAGAGTTCTATTAATGACCCAAGGAATTTTCTGAAATTTATACAGTAAAAATTAGATCTTTTCTCAAATTTCATGGTAGGAAATGAATCAAGACTGGATAAAGAAGTTGTACCAGCCCTCCAAAATAAACATTTAATAATCAGGATAGATTATGACGCAAAATAAACTGGTTCGCAATTCTTTTTGCTTAGCAGTGTATGCATCTTTATTTTGCATTAGCTGCAAACCGAAGCCTGCTGTGCAGCCAATATTTGTAGCAAAAGATGATCAAAGTNNAAATGTATTGAAATACATGTACTATTACAATGGTTCCGGTATCGGTGCAGGCGATTTTAACAACGATGGAAAAACAGACCTCTTCTTTGCATCTAACCAGGAAGAGAATAAGCTGTATCTAAATGAAGGCAAACTTCATTTTAAAGATGTTACAAAAGAAGCTTTGATCCCGCAGGATGGCGGTTGGTCTACAGGAGTTTCCCTGGTGGATATCAATAATGATGGATTATTGGATATATATATGCAGGGTTGGAAATTTTGGAATGCTGACTGGTAAAAATCAACTGCTCATTTGCCAGGGGATTGATAAAAACGGCGTCCCTTTTTATAAAGATGAGGCAAAAGCATATGGATTAGATTTTACAGGATTTAGCACCCAGGCCGTTTTTTTCGATTATGATGGAGACGGTTTACTTGATATGTACCTGATGAACCATTCTGTTCATGAAAATGGAACCTTTGGTCAGCGAACCATGTTATTAGGCAAACAAGTGGCTGCATCCGGTGATCGGTTATATCATAATGATGGCAACGGCCACTTTACTGATGTTACCAAGAAGTCAGGCATCAATAGTTCTGTGCTAGGATACGGCCTGGGGATTACAGTTGCTGACATTAATCTTGACGGATATCCGGACATATATGTTGGCAATGATTTTCACGAGGATGATTACATGTATATCAACCAGCATAACGGAACTTTCAGGGAAGAACTTACCCAACACGTAATGCACAGCAGTAAGTATACGATGGGGGTAGATGTAGCAGATGCTGATAATGATGGGTATCCCGACATTATTAGCATGGATATGCTTGCGTCAGATCCATATATTCTCAGACGATCGCTAGGAGAGGACGAAGAAGATATCTATAATTTACAAATAGGGTTAGGTTATAATTATCAATATTCCAGAAATAACCTCCAATGGAACAGGCGCAACGGAATGTTTGGTGAAATCGGACTATATTCAGGAGTGGCAGCTACTGACTGGTCATGGTCTCCTTTATGGATGGATTTTGATAATGATGGGCTGAAAGATCTTTTCATTTCAAATGGAATCCCGAGAAGATTGAACGATATCGATTATATCAACTATATTTCTAATGATGAATTTCAGCAAAAGCTTAATTCAGGAAACATACCTAAAAATGACAGTTCGGTTCTGGATAAAATTCCCCAGATAAAAATTCCAAATAAATTTTTCAGGAATAGCGGAGATATGAAATTCCAGGATCTTGCCGGTGTAATAGAAAACGATAAGAAGACATATTCCAGCGGTGCAGTATATGCAGATTTTGATAATGATGGAGACCTGGACGTTGTTGTTAGTAATATTGACGAACCTGCAATACTTTATGAAAATAAGACCAATACAAATAATAATAAAAAGGGAAATAAAGATTTTGTAGAAATAAAATTAAAAGGCCCAAAAAATAACATAAATGCAATAGGCGCAAAAATAGTCTTGTTTTGCAATCATGGAATAAGGACCTATGAAAAAAACCCGGTAAGAGGATTTATGTCAAGCATGGAAATACCAATTTTGATTGGGCTTGATAAGGCCAAAATCGATTCTGCCTTTCTGATTTGGCCAGATAACAGCTTTCAGCGTATTACATTGCTGCCAGCCAACACGTGGGTTAATTTTAGCTTCCAGGCAGGGCTTCCTAAATTTGATTATAGGATAATTACTGATTATTGGAAGAACCCTACCAGGCCGATGGAAGATATTACTTCTAAGGTTGATCTAAGATTCAAACACGAGGAAAATAATTTCCAGGAATTTAATATCGAAACCTTAATTNNAAGCACATGCTTTCAACTGAGGGCCCGGGAATAGCCGTAGCCGACATCAATCATGATGGATTGGAGGATGTTTTTATTGGTTCTTCAAAAGGGAAAAAAAATGTAATCTTTCTTCAGAACAAAAAAGGCAAATTCATAAGATCATTACAACCTGCACTGGAAAATGATAGTATGTATGAGGACATAGATGCTTGCTTTGCAGATGTTAATAATGATGGAAATTCTGATTTAATTATTGCCAGCGGGGGAAACGAATATTCCGGAAAAAGTGCTTATTTAACGCCAAGGATATACCTCAATGATGGTAAAGGCAACTTCGAAAAATTAGATAATGGCTTTGACAACTTGTATGTAAACGCATCTTGCATGGCACCTTGTTTTTTTAACGGGGATGGCAAAATAGATTTATTCATTGGAGGAAGATCTGTTCCGGGGGAATATGGGCAGATCCCCAGGTCTTATTTATTGCTAAATGACGGAACAGGTCATTTTAAAGATGTAACTGAAAAATTTGCAAATGGTTTGGCTCATATTGGGCTCGTAACAAATGCAATCTGGTATGATTTGAATAAAGATGGAGAGAAGGACTTAATTCTTTCTCTTGAATGGGGCGGTATTATCGCATTTATCAATCATCATGGAGAGTTCACAAAAAAAGTATTAACGGAGAAGAAAGGGTGGTGGAATTTTATTTTGCCTGTTGATTTAAATAATGATGGAGATGTGGATTTAATTGCCGGTAACCTAGGCTTAAATACCCGATTAAAGGCTTCTGAAAAGGAACCCGTGAGATTGTATATTAACGATTTTGATGACAATGGGAAAAAGGAGCAAGTACTCACTTATTACCTGGATGGACTTGAAATTCCTTTTGCAAGTAAANNTTACAAAAGCAGATCCCTGTTATTAAAAGACGTTATTTATATGCTGCTGATTTTGCAAAAGCTTCGCTAAATGATATATTTACCAAAGAAAAATTAGAAAAAGCGGATACATTGACTGAGAATTATTTCGAAAATGCTGTTTTAATAAATAAGGGCAATTTAAACTTTACCCTTCAGCCTTTGCCATGGCAGGCACAATTGTCGCCATACAGGGATGCAGTAGTAGTAGATGCAAACGGAGATAATCTCCCTGATATTTTATTAGTTGGGAACTATTATGAAAATAATACTCAATTAGGAAGAAATGATGCTGACTTTGGAACAATCCTTCTCAATAAAGGAAATGGATTATTTTCATGCGAAAGTATTAATGGCCTGGAAATTAAAGGACAGGTACGGCATATTAAAAAAATTGATATTGGCAAGCAGGAAGCATTCATACTCGCAAGAAATAATGATAGTACTATAGTAATTAAGTTTAAGAGTCCTGGTAAAAGATAAAAATAGTTTGGGATCATAATGCAGAATATTCATATTAGTTTCCTTTCGATTCCTCATTGTTTATACTAATTGATTCTGGCGTTTTTGGGAAGGAGGATAATTTTGGTAATAGGTAAATACATAAATGGCCGATTTAATATTTTATCGAAGCGTTTAGATCTTAAATTACCTTTTCAGTTGAGAAAGAAGGCCTTAATCAGATTATTTTATGATTTTACACATCCATCCAATTGAAGATAGATGCCGACCCAGAACTTTTTTGTGGACTTCCATACTAACAATTCAATTAAAACAAATAAATTAATTTACACATCATTACAATGACTCAATAAATTGCCTGGTATGAAAAAAATATAGTTTTGTGCTTTAATGAATATGTCCTGGTTATTATCATTATCACAAACAACAGATACATGGAAGATCGCTTCGGGTAAAATTGATCCTTCCGATTATTTTGGGGAAACGGTGGCTAACGGGGTAATAGGTATAGTATCTTCTTCAGAACCCATGAAATGTAAAGATGTTGTGCTCAATGGAGCATATGATGAATATGGTCGGGGCAGGGTAAGTAATTTCCTGAAAAGCTTCAACCTCGTGAATATGAACCTGGATATAGACGGGCACCGGATTGGCAGTGCGGATGTTACTAATATGGAGCAGTTGCTGGATATGAAACATGCAAATTTGAAAACAACCTTTGATTACCAGGATAAAGCCAGCGTATCTTATACCTATTATGCTCTCCGAAATCTTCCATATAATGTATTGGTTGATGTAACTATCACGGCAAAAAAAGATATTGAAATAATACCGGCCAGTGTGATGGAAGCTCCGGATGCATTGAGAGATGTACAAAATTATTACAACCAGATTGACCGGCCGCACGTAACACTAAGCCTGCTTTCGTCATTAGCAAAAAGCCCTACCGGAAAATTGACCCTGGCTTCTTCCACTTCATTTTTATTTGATGAACCGCATGGTTCAGAGCCTGCCCTAATCCATGAAATGTGGGATAACAATATGCATTTGGTTAAATTTAAAAAGAATCTTAAAGCCGGAACAACCTACCATTTTGCTATTGCTGGTGCTTCTATTACTTCCGCGCAGGACAGTGATCCGCTGAACGAGGTAGAACGATATGTGATTTATGCCAAACTGCAAGGCACTCAAAAACTAATTGAATTTCATAATGCTGCATGGGATGAATTATGGAAAAGTGATATCATTATTGACGGGGATGATGTGAGTCAACGGGGTGTTCGTGCGGCTTTGTATCACCTTTATTCTTTTGTAA
>PKYU01000082.1 GCA_003132765.1 Chitinophagaceae bacterium
ATATAATATTAAAAAAAGGATGGCTCTCATCATTGAAAAAAGCTTCGGAAAAAAGGTATGTAGATAATTTAGAAATTATCTGAAGGAATATCGTCATGGTTGTCACCGCCAAGACTATATTCGTTATTTTCTTCATCCTCCTCTCCAATGTCTTCATCCGCATCATCCAAATCTGTGCCCGGCACATCCAGGTCAGAACCAGATATATCTCGTTTAAAGCTTCCTTCATTTAATGGAGTTCCATCGGTATCTATATTATCTAAAGCAGCTTTCCGCAAATTTCTTTCATCTTCAGTTGGCATCTCGTTTGCTGATTCTTCTAAATCATCTTTTTCTTCTTCTGAAACATCTGAATCGACCCCTTCCTCATTCTCTAAATCTGCAGAAGCAATTAGCTCAAAGGGTATTTGATCTAAAATTGTCGGTTCCAAATCCCCCCATCGTGAAATATCTTCTTCATTATTTTCAAAAACCAAAGTTTTATGCGGTTCATAATTTTCGGGCTCGCTGACACTAGGAGATAGAACTTTTTCAAAGGTCCCCAATCCCGGAACATTAATATTTTTCATGGTGAGATTTTTATAAAANNTTTTGATATTAGTAAATTTCGGCAATTTTTTTTCCAAAACTCATAATTAATTCTTTGTTGTTTAATCCAATAACCCTACCTTTGCGCTCCCGAAATAAATTTGGGTTGAAAAAAGTTCTTTAAATATGTCTCAGAGAATCAGGATTAAACTCCAGTCTTACGATCATAATCTGGTTGATAAATCAGCAGAAAAAATTGTAAAGACAGTGCGCAGCACAGGTGCCGTTGTTACAGGACCGATTCCTTTACCAACCCACAAAAAGATTTTTACTGTTTTGCGCTCACCTCATGTGAATAAGAAAGCACGCGAGCAATTTCAATTGTGCACCCACAAGCGTTTGCTGGATATTTATACCAGCAGTTCACGAACAGTGGACGCTTTGTCAAAGNNATAAAACCTTTCATGCTTATTTACCCAAAAAGTCGATAAGATGAATTGGAGATAGTTCTTATAAAAATTGTAACACCCATCTACCTTTTTACCAATTTAAATCTGGGTTAAAATGGAAGCGCTGGGTATAATTATTTAGAAATGAAAAGTATTATTGGTAAGAAAGTTGGCATGACCAGCATTTTCGATAGTAATGGCAGGCAGACTGCTGTAACCATTATTGAAGCAGGTCCATGCGTGGTAACCCAGAAGAAAACTCTTGATACTGACGGGTATAATGCCATTCAGATTGCTTTTGGAGAAAAAAAAGAAAAGCATACCCTCCTCTCAGAGAAAAATCATTTTGCCAAAGCAAATACATCGGCAAAGAAATACATAAAAGAAATACGCGATAGCGAAACAGATAAAAATATTGGCGACACTATTAATGTTGACATTTTTAGTGAAGGTGATAAAGTTGTCGTTATTGGAACTACCAAAGGAAAAGGTTTCCAGGGAGTAGTGAAGCGACATGGTTTTCATGGCGTTGGGGAGCAATCTCACGGGCAGCACGATAGGTCAAGGGCTCCTGGTTCAGTGGGTGGATCATCCTATCCTGCAAGAGTGTTTAAAGGTATGCGTATGGCAGGCCGTATGGGCAGCGATAAGGTTCAGATAAAAGGGCTGAAAGTGGTGAAAATTTTCCCGGAGAAAAATTATCTATTAATTAGTGGTTCTGTTCCCGGCCACAATGGTTCCATCCTTTTAATTCAAAAATAATATGCAAGTAGATATAATTAGTACAAAAGGAAAAAAGACCGGCAGAAAGCTGGATCTTCCTGATGAAATTTTTGCTGCAGATCCTAACAGCCATGTCATATGGCTTTCAGTAAAACCACATCTTGCTGCCCGCCGGCACGGCACTCATAAATTTAAGACAAGAGCAGAAGTTGAAGGCTCTTCAAAGAAACTTCATAAGCAGAAAGGTACTGGTGGTAGTCGTAAAGGGAATATTCGTAATCCATTATATAAAGGTGGTGGAACTGTTTTCGGACCTAAACCTCATGGATATGATTTAAAATTGAACCGCAAGGTGAAGGACATTGCAAAAATCGGAGCCCTTAGTACAAAAGCGAAGGAAAATAAAATTGTTATAGTGGAGGATATTGCTATGGCAGAACCCGCCACTAAAGCTTTTGCAGAAATCTTTAATACTATAGTGCCTGAAAGCAGAAAAACTTTATTTGTTTTACCTGAACATGATGAAAATCTCTATAAGAGCTACAGAAATGTTCCTTCTATATGCGGAACCTTGTTAAGTGACATAAACACTTATGACATCATGAATTCAGATACTGTTGTATTCACTGAAAGTGCTGCAAAAATATTTGTAGAAGAAAATGATGAAGAAAATAGTCCGGTTGAAGCAGAAAAGAAGTAATTGTAAATAAGAATTTTAGAACCAAAAAATTAAATAGGCATGAAACTGTCTGATGTTTTGATAAGGCCCGTNNTTTTATTGTTGACAGGAAAGCTAATAAGCTGGAAATTAAAAAGGCTGTAGAAGAATTTTACGGGATACAGGTAGAAGAAGTGAATACGCTGACCATGCCTTCAAAAGTGAAACAGCGCAATACAAAAGCAGGATTGCTTACTGGACGTAAGCCTGCAAAAAAGAAAGCCGTGGTTACTGTTGCTGAAGGAGAAAGTATAGACTTATATAGTAACATATAATATCAAAGAGAAGAAATAATGATCTTCCTCCCAATCAAAAAAGGGATTAAAATATAAATAAAATGGCATTAAGAAAATACAAACCAACTACCGCAGGAACCCGATGGAGAATTGGTAATGCGTATGCTGAGGTTACGACAAATGTTCCTGAAAATGGCCTTGTGGAAAAAGTACATCACACTGCCGGTCGCAATGCACAAGGCCGCAGAAGCATGCGCTACCTTGGCGGAGGGCATAAAAAAATGTATCGGGTGACCNNGATAAAAAGGATATTCCTGCCATTGTTAAGTCAATTGAATATGATCCAAACAGGAGCGCATTTATTGCTCTTGTTAATTATGCAGATGGTGAGAAAAGATATATACTGGCCCCGCAGGGATTGCAATTAGGAGGAACCGTTATAAGTGGGGACGAGGTAGTACCGGAATTGGGTAATGCACTAATGTTAAAAAATATTCCTTTGGGAACTGTTGTTCATAATATAGAAATGCAGCCAGGCCAGGGTGGAAAACTCGCAAGAAGTGCAGGATCATCTGCCCAACTGGCTAATAAAGAAGAAAAATTTGGTGTATTGAAAATGCCTAGCGGAGAGCTTAGAAAAATTCTGATTAAATGCTATGCAACGATAGGGGTGGTAAGCAATAGCGACCATAACCTGGAGAGTAAGGGTAAAGCAGGAAGAAACAGATGGAAAGGTATCAGGCCAAGAACAAGAGGTGTTGCTATGAATCCCGTAGATCACCCAATGGGTGGTGGAGAAGGTAAAGCTTCAGGCGGACATCCCCGCAGCAGAACGGGTAAGTATGCAAAAGGTCAAATTACCCGGGTGCGAGGGAAGGGTTCAGATAAAATGATTATCCAAAGAAGAAATGGTAAAAAATTGCCTAATAAATAATTAAGAAGGTTATAAATCGAAAATAAAAAAGATGGCTCGTTCAATTAAAAAAGGTCCCTACGTAGAAGCAAAGCTTGAGAATAAAGTACTTGGCATCAATGAAGGAAAATCTAAGAAAAGTGTTATCAAAACATGGTCACGCCGTTCTACAATTACACCGGATTTTGTGGGACATACTTTTGCAGTGCATAATGGGAATAAATTTATTCCTGTATATGTAACGGAGTTTATGGTGGGACATAAGTTGGGTGAATTTGCACCTACCAGAAACTTCAAAGGACATTCTC
>PKYU01000188.1:0-1296 GCA_003132765.1 Chitinophagaceae bacterium
AACAGGAAGCAAGATTTATTTCCGGGAAAAAATTCCCTTTGAGCATTGGGATAAAGACTGCAAAACATGAGATTGTTTTGCTGACGGACGCCGATTGTGTGCCAGCGAGCGAATTCTGGATTGAAAAAATGCAGGAGGCATTTAATGATGATATTGAAATTGTTTTGGGCTATGGAGCACTTCATAAGAAAAAGGGATTTTTTAATAAACTTGTTCGGTGGGAAACTTTAAACACAGCCTTGCAATATCTTTCCTATGCCCTGGCCGGACTGCCTTACATGGGCGTTGGAAGAAATTTAAGTTATAAGAAATCGGTCTTTTTCCGGCATAAGGGATTTTCATCTCATAATCTCCTGCCGGGGGGTGATGATGATCTTTTTATAAATAAAGCGGCAAATGAAAAAAATACTACTATAGTAATCGACCACGATGCATTTACCTTATCGGCCCCCCCGCGAACCTGGAAAAAATGGATTCGGCAAAAAAGGCGGCATTATTCAACGAGCAAATATTATAAATCAATTCACCAATTTTTATTAGGATTATATGCCTCTTCACTTTTCCTTTTTTATCCGTTATTTATAATTACGCTGATTTTTTATAGCTGGAGGGAAGCGCTTATTGTATTTGGAATTAGATTCATCATTCAGGGAATAGTATTATTTAAGGTGACCATAAAGCTTAATGAAAAAGACCTTTTCCCGTTCTTTTTAATTATGGACATTTGGATGTTCTTTTATTATATCCTTTTTTCAACTGCCCTATATAAGAAGCCAAAACCAACTTGGAATTAATACCTGCTAATAATTAAAGAGATTTTGAGAACCCCCTTAACTAATAATTCCATTTAATTGTTGAAATTCGAAGGCTATGGAAATTCTTATGAAATACTTTACAGACTTTTCCCTGCAACAGATACAGCAATTTGCAGCTTTAAAAGATCTATATACAAACTGGAACCAAAAAATTAATGTGATTTCAAGAAAAGATCTGGATAATTTCTATACCCATCACGTATTACATTCCTTATCAATAGCCACTCAATTTGATTTTCCTGCGGGATATGAAATCATGGACCTCGGAACAGGGGGTGGCTTTCCCGGTATCCCTTTGGCTATTATGTTTCCGGAAGTTCATTTTCATCTAACAGACAGCATTAATAAAAAATTAAAAGTAGTTAAAGCAGTTTCCGCGGCCATCGATTTAAGGAATGTAACGGCACAGCATACCCGGGCAGAAGGTATTTATGATAAAAAATTTGATATAGTTGTATCCAGGGCAGTAGCTCCCCTGAAG
>PKYU01000188.1:1305-14539 GCA_003132765.1 Chitinophagaceae bacterium
CATCTGTTTAAAAGGCGGTGATTTGGCCAATGAAATTTCTGAAAGCGGTTGCCACCCTAAGGCCTGGGAAATTTCCAAAATTTTTGAAGAAGATTTCTTTAAGGAGAAATATATTTTGCAGGTTACTAGCTGATAAACCTATATAACCAAACATCATTCTGTGGAGTGTTTCCTATTGGGAAAGGATGAGTAACCCCGGTATCCAGAAATCCAAAATTTTTATAAAATAATTTTGCTCTTTCATTAAATTCCCAAACACCCAGCCAGATTAGCTCATAATTCATTTTACTTGCAAATTCAAGGGCAAAATTCATTAATGCGGCCCCGATTTTTTTTGAATGATATTCTTTTAAAACATAAATCCTTTTTAATTCAATTCCTTTATGTTTTGCAATTATTTCCACATCACTTGTTTCTTCCTTCATTCTTAAATATCCGGCAACATCATTATCAACATACGCAATAAAGTAAAAATCATCTTTATCCCGTAACTCTTTTCCTACCTGTTCAATATTGTAGTATTTTTTTAAAAAAGACTGCATGTCATCAGCAGTGCAGGTGTCTTTAAATGTATCAAAAAAAGTAAATGAACTCAATTCAGCTAGTAATTGAGCATCGGCAGAAGAAGCTCTGCGAATATGCACTTTATCTTTTACCAATTCAGCTTCAGTATACTGTTTTTTGACATAATATCAGCCATTCGTTTTGTAGGATCAATCTCAACGTTTATTACTTGGTTAAGAGGATGATCAAATTCCACCACATAAGTTGGATTAGTCCAGCTCCATTCCTGGTGTACGATTCTCTTTTCACCATTTTCAGCGGGTTTATTTCCAAACATAAGATTGAGCGGAACATAATGCAATTCTTTGGTACTGTCTTTGAAAGTAAGTTCAAGGTCAATAGGCATTGGCATTTGGCCAATTCTCCTCAACCTTATCTTTGAAACATTTCCCTCACCCCAAAGACTATCTATACTATAATCAATAGTCTTGGTGGTATATATCCAATATTCTTTATACCAATCCAGTTGAATGCCGCTGACATCTTGCGCAACTTTTACAAAATCAGATGCATTTGGATGTTTGAATTTCCATAGTTTATAGTATTCCAATAGAATTTTATCCCGTACTGAATCGCTAACGATATATCCTAATTGTTCCAAAAACANNAACGCGAAATTTGTATTGTAATGATCAGCATGAGTAGTAAGAGGCTCCTCAAGATTTTGCTTCATTAAAAAATAATATCCGTTATACGCATCACCATGATACAATGGTAAGTCCTGCTTTTCGGGTATACCTTTTACTTTATCATAATAGGCCTTTACCTCACCTTCTGCCCAACTGGCAAAACCCTCATCCATCCATGGATACAGACTTTCATTTGTCCCAAGCATCATCTGGTACCAGCTGNNATATTCCATTCCACCATCCCCTCCCTGTATAAATGAATATTGCGGGTAAGGATATTTTCCAAAACGCTTTTCCATATAAGGTAAAACGGTTACGGCAGCATCAGCAATCGTTTCCCATTTTTTTTCAAGTGAATCTGATCTCTTGTACACCACATTAATTATTACACCATCTTGTTTTCTTACAATGTGCTCATAATCCGGATCGGCTGCCCATACAAAATCATGTACATTTTTACCAATAAAATGCCAGGTACGATTTGGTGTCACAATGTTTTTAAGTGGGGTACCGGGCTTATCATACCCCCAGCCTATTTCAGAAGCATTTTCCAATACCCCTGTTCCAGCAAGTTTATAAGATTTATCAATTTTTATGATAACATCATAATCCCCCCAAACCCCGTAAAACTCTCTTGCAACATAGGGTGTAGGATGCCAGCCTTCATAATCGTATTCACACATTTTAGGATACCATTGGCTCATGCTATAGCGCACTCCTTCTGCATTATCCCGGCCACTTCTTCTGATCTGTACCGGAACCTGTGCTTCAAAAACTATAACAAAATTCACTTTGCTTTTTGGCAAAATTGGTTTTGTAAGATCAACTTCCAGAATAGTTCCATGAAGTTTTAAGGGTTTGGNNATTTCCGAAGATGTCAATTTGGAAATGCGATCTTTCACCCTGGAATCCCAGTCGGGCCTGCCGTTTATGTATATTTTTCCAAGTTCCTGGCTCCTCACATCCATTTCACTTCCCGGCTGAAACGCATTCCAATATAAATGAAAAAAAACGCGGTTCAATTTATCCGGTGAATTGTTACTATACTCTAAATTCTCAGTTCCATTAATAAGATTAGCATTTACATCAATGCTTACATTCATTTTATAATTTACCCGCTGCTGCCATCGATCAGGCTGGGCTGACAGAATAATCATGAATGAGCAATTGAAAAAAATGAACAGACAAACCTTTTTCATGTGCGAGTATTAAATAAGTGCCGCAAACTTCGTAAAATAGGCGTTATAAAAAAAACAAAATGCAACCCCTAGAGGAAGGAATTACTTATTTTNNTCCTTCCACAACAATGACAATCTCGCCTTTAACATTTTTGGCATTGAAGTATTCAAGTACTTCCTGTAAGGTTCCTCTTTTATTTTCTTCAAAAACTTTTGTTAATTCCCGGCTTACGGAACATTGCCTTTCAGGACCAAAATAAGTTATGAAATCCTGCAAGGTTTTTGCGAGCCGCATCGGGCTTTCGTAAAAAATCATTGTCCGCTCTTCATCAGCCAGTTTTTTTAAGGTAGTTTGCCTGCCTTTCTTTACAGGCAAAAATCCTTCGAAGCAAAAGCTGTTCATGGGTAGCCCGCTGTTTACGAGGGCTGGGACAAAAGCAGTAGCGCCGGGCAGGCACTCAACTTTAATATTATTTTTTAAACATTCGCGTACCAGCAAAAAGGCAGGATCGCTTATTCCTGGCGTCCCGGCATCAGTAAGTAACGCCATCGTTTTACCAGAACCTAACTGTTCTATAAGGTGGAGGTAGATTTTATGTTCATTATGCTGATGATATGGAGTAGTAGGCTTCTCAATATTATAATTCCGAAGGAGGCGGGATGATGTTCGGGTATCTTCAGCAAGAATTAAATCAACTGTTTTTAATATTTCAACCGCTCTGAATGTAATATCTCCCAGGTTACCAATTGGTGATGGAACAATGTAAAGCATGAATTAATGCGGGATTAACGATCTATGACAAGCGAATTTATGATTCCTTAGCTTAGCTGATTGAAATAGTATACTCCTCCATCACAGGATTTGCCAATAACTTTCTAGAAGCCTCCTCAGCGATTATTTGGGCTTCAGAAACATCTTTTGCCTCGATGTTCAATTGTATATGTTTTCCTATCCGCACCTCTTCAATATTTTTTAGGCCAAGATTGGAAAGCCCTCCCATAACAGCTTTACCCTGCGGATCAAGTAATTCTTTAAGGGGCATTATTTTTACTTCAGCAAGAAAATTCATTCGGTTTTTATTTTGACTGTTGTAAGTGATATTATGATATAAGACAGAAAAATAATCGGGATAGCAACCCAATGCAAAAAGGCAGAGGCGATGATTGCGATAACTAATAAGATAATTTTCGGCATATTATTCTTTAAAGTGAAATCCGGAAATTTCAAAGACATCATCCTGATATTTGAAACCATCAGCCAGCTAAGTAAAAGCACCGTTCCATATAGAAACCATTTATTGATAAGCAGGTTATTAATACTTCCTATCGTATTAAAATGCAGAATCAATGGAAAGGAGGCAATCAATAAACCAACAGCAGGCACAGGAACGCCTTTAAATGAGATAGCTTGTGATTCATCCAAATTAAATTTACCAAGCCTGTATGCAGCAGCACAAGCAAGAATAAAAGCAGGTAACAGCCATAGAAATGAGATAGTAAGACCGTTTTCTTCCCTGGCAAAACTAAAACGGAGTAACTGGTAAATAATTACTCCAGGGGCTACTCCAAAACTTACTATATCACATAAAGAATCCAGTTGTTTGCCCAATGCAGAGGTTGCATTAAAGAAACGCGCCACAAAACCGTCAAGAAAATCTATGGTCGCAGCAATGATGATACAAATTGCCGCCCAGGTAAGTTTTTCAGGTATATTAAAACTGGTATTAAACTCTTCATTTACGTAGATGATAACCGCATCCGTTTGCAGGGCAAATACAATTGCCATGCACCCAAACAAAAGATTGAATAAAGTGAAAATATTTGGAATTTGTTTCATAAATAAGAGGATTTCATCAATGATTCAATTTCTTCCACAGTTATCGGAATGTTCTTCATTAAATCCTTATTTCCATTCCTGGTAATCCAAAAATTATTTTCGATGCGAACACCGATTTGTTCCTCTTCAATATAAATTCCGGGTTCCACCGTAAGCACCATACCTGCACGTAAAGGTTCTGTTCTCGTTCCCAGATCATNNGTGAGATGCCATGATATAAATACTTTCTGTAAGCCCGGTTTGCAGGATCTTCATTCTTAATTTGCGATTTTTTCAACAAACCAATTTTTTGAAAAACTACGGTAGCCTCATCGCCGATCTTTTCAGTATAGTCATTGATGCTAATTCCCGGTTTAAGTATCGAAGCCGCATAATGGTGAAGGTGCAGACATGCATTATATACTGTTTTCTGTCTCCGGGTAAATTTTCCGTTTACCGGAATGGTTCGGGTAAGATCAGCATTGTAATTTCCATAGCTGGCTCCAAAATCCATTAATATTAACTCCCCTGCTTTGCATTCCTGGTTATTGCTTACATAGTGCAAAGTTCTCGCCCTGTCACCGCTGGCAATGATACTTCCATAAGCCGGCCCTGTAGCCCGTTGCGATAAAAAAGAGTGCCAAATTTCTGCATCAATTTCGTATTCCATCACGCCGGGTTTTATAAATTTCAGCAGACGCCGAAATGTATTATCTGTAATATCGATTGCTTTTTGGACCACTTCAATTTCAAGGGCTGATTTTATGGCCCTCAGTTCTTTCATAATCCTGGCACTGCGCCTAAAATGGTGCAATGGATAACGACTGCGCATTTCCGAAGCATATCGATAGTCCCTAACCGGAACAAGATTTGCCTTTCGATCATTTTCATTTGTATTTAAATAAATAGTATCCGCCAAATGAATCCAGGGCTGAAGTAACCCATCAAGTGAATCCATCCATACTATAGTTTGTAACCCTGAAATTCCCTGACCTTCATGCACAAGCAGCTGGTGGCCATTCCATTTTTCTTTTAACTCATCTGGCCTCACAAGAACCAACACTTCCCGGTATTTTGGATCCGGATTATCCGGAAAAAGGATAATCATAGAATCTTCCTGCTGGATGCCGGAAAGCCAAAACAGGTCAGAGTTTTGTACAAAAGGATATAAAGCGTCGCCATTTGATGGTAATTCATCATTACTATTAAATATCGCTATGGAATTTTTTTCCATTTTAGCTATAAATCTTTTCCTGTTCTGAATAAAGATTTCCGGATTGAGCGGGAGATATTTCATGTAGTAAATATTTTAAGCCTTGCAATATACATGATAATTAGATTGATAATTTTTCCGAAGGACCGTTAGGCAACAAGACCATTTCCCTGAGAAATAAAATTTTTAATTGTTTCTAAGAAATTATACATCCTGTAAATAATTATTTAAGAGTATCAAAGAAATTTTTGAAGACAAGAAATGATTTTGTAAAATTGCAGAAATTACTGCAGGATGCAAGCATTTTAGGTATTTAAAATCGAAGAATTGATTGTCTACCTTTATAGTCAAACAAACTTTGGCCATAAAATGTCTGTTCCAAAAAATTTTACAATCCCAAAAAATTTATTGATTAACCTCGGGTTAAAATCCTGCCAAAATATATTTTATCAATTATCACCGGAGGAATTAATAAACCAGGCCGTTGAAAAGGGTGAAGGTGTTTTGAATGATACCGGGGCCCTGGTGATTGATACGGGCGAATTTACAGGGAGAAGCCCTAAAGACCGGTTTATAGTAAAAGATAAACTAACGGCTTCCACTATTAATTGGAATGAATTTAATATCCCTATTGAGGAAAAATATTTTGACCGGCTTTATGGAAAAATGATGGATTATCTCGGCGNNCTCGGCGATAAGAAATTATGGATCAGGGATTGCTATGCATGTGCCCACCCGGATTATCGTATAAACCTGAGAGTGATAAACGAGAACCCGTGTTGTAACCTTTTTGCTTATAATATGTTTTTACGGCCGGAGGCAAAAGAGCTGGATACTATTGAAATTGACTGGCATCTTATACAGGTGCCCCATTTTTTCGCCGACCCCGCAACTGATGGCACGAGGCAGAAAAATTTTGTCCTGATCAATTTTACAAAAAAAATAATTCTTATAGGGGGTACACAATATACCGGCGAAATGAAGAAAGGAGTTTTCAGTATTCTAAATTATATTCTCCCGCATGACAAAGGGGTTCTGAGTATGCACTGCTCTGCAAATGCAGGCAAAAATGGAGAAACTGCTATCTTTTTTGGCCTGAGTGGAACCGGTAAAACTACTTTAAGTGCCGATAAGAACAGGATGTTAATAGGAGATGATGAACATGGATGGAATCATGATTCAATATTTAATTTTGAAGGCGGTTGTTATGCAAAAACGATTGACCTCAGTGAAGAAAGAGAACCCGAGATCTATGGAGCTATTAAGCGAGGTGCAATTCTTGAAAATGTGACTTTTATGGAAGGCGGAGCAAAAATAGATTATTCAAGCAAGAAATTAACCGAAAATACGAGGGTTAGTTATCCGATCTTTTTCATCAGCAATGCACTTGAACCGTCCATTGGAAGGTCACCAAAAAATATCTTCTTCCTTACTGCAGATGCTTATGGTATTCTGCCCCCTATAAGCAAGCTTTCCCCCGGGCAAGCCATGTATCAGTTCATAAGCGGATATACCGCCAAGGTTGCTGGTACGGAAGAGGGTGTTTCTGAGCCAAAGCCAACATTCAGTGCTTGTTTTGGTGCTCCTTTTTTACCATTACATCCAGCAGTGTATGCTGAAATGCTTGGAAAGAAAATGAAAGAACACAAGGTAAGCGTCTGGCTGGTAAATTCAGGTTGGAATGGCGGCGGATGTGGAGTTGGAAGCCGGATGAAAATATCGCCCAGGTACTGCTCTTTGCNNATGAAACTGGAATATACCAGGGCAATGATTACAGCAGCGATTGATGGTAAGCTTGATAATGTGTCTTATCATCCGCACTCAGTATTCGGAGTAATGATGCCGAATGAATGCCCTGGCGTACCATCAGAAATGTTAAGCGCAAAATTTACCTGGAAAGATAAAGAAGCCTATGCGAAAACGGCGCAGCAACTTGCAGACTATTTTATTAAAAATTTTGAAAAATACAAAGCAGGTGTAAGTGAAGAAATCTTAGCGGCTGCGCCGAAAATTTAATACGGGCAGCCCTAAAACAATCCAAAAAACTGGGAATCAATTTTATTGATGATTAATCCCAGGTCTTCTTCTTTTTCGGCAAACTTATTAGTATCCGCATCTATTATTAAAAGCGGGCCTTCGTTATAACTGCTGATCCATTTATTATAAAACTCATTCAGTTTTTTCAGATAATCCAGCCGGATATTCTCTTCATATTCCCGACCTCTTTTTTGAATTTGTGCAACCAATGTTGGAACAGAAGCATTCAGGTAAATCAGGAGATCCGGTGGCCGGACCATTCCTTTTAAGGTTTCAAAAAAGGTGTAATAATTACTAAAATCCCTTTTCGACATCAGGCCCATATCATGAAGATTCGGAGCAAATATATTGGCATCTTCATAAATGGTACGGTCTTGTATAACAGTCTCGGTTCCACGCTGAATTTCCAGGAGTTGGTTAAGCCTGCTGTTTAGAAAAAAAACCTGCAGGTTAAAGCTCCAGCGGGGCATATCCTCATAAAAATCATTCAGGTAAGGATTATGATCCACATCTTCAAACTGGGGTATCCATTTATAATGTTTGCTCAGTAATTCTGTTAAGGTAGTTTTACCTGCTCCAATATTTCCGGCTACTGCAATGTGTTTAGGTTTTTTTGATTTGGCCATTTCCCTGTTCGGTTTTTATATAAAGTTTACCTTCCGGATGGCAGGTTTTCTACATGATTGCTTTTTGACTTATTTAAAAGTAAATATAAAATCTAATAATAGTTAAGTCCAATTGCCTTTCTAACTAATTTCATGGTCTTTTCTCCGCTTTTTCTTGCTTTCTCAGCCCCGGTTTCCATTACAGATTGCAGGTATTTCTCATTATTAAGAATTTCATTTACCCTTTCCCTGATAGGAGCAATAAAATTAACCATATCAGCGGCAAGCTGCTTCTTCATATCCCCATAGCGTATGGTACAATCATTGAAAGCTTTTTCATAATGATTATGTACTTCCCCGGCACTCACCAATTTCATAAGGAGGAATAAATTTTCAATATAAGGAGGTTTAACCGAATCTCTTGAAGCAGGCCCGCTGTCTGTCCAGGCTTTCATCACTTTCTTTTGAATAATTTCATCATCATCAGAGAGATACAGAGTAGACATTTGATTTTCGCTTTTGCTCATTTTTCCACTCCCGTCAAGTGAAGGAACTTTTATCAGTTCGTTACTGAAATTAAATGCAACAGGTTCCGGAAAAACTTCTCCATACCGGTGATTAAATCTTTTAGCGAAATTCCTTGCCATTTCAAGATGCTGTTCCTGATCCTTACCTACCGGAACATACGTGGCACGATGGAGCAGAATATCAGCAGCCTGCAGTACCGGATAGGTGAGTAAACCGGCATTAACATTATCCGGTGATAATCTGACTTTTTCTTTGAAGGTGGCAGTTTTTTCAAGTTCCCCTTTATAGGCAAGCATATTGAGATAAAGGTACAATTCGCACGTTTGGTGCACCTGGCTTTGGCAATAAAGCGACACCTTATCAGGGTCGAGGCCACAGGCTATATTTTCAGCTAAAACCCTATGCACATGGGATTTTAATTCTTTAGTATCCGGATGCGTGGTTAAAGAATGCAGGTCTGCCACCATGAAATAACATTCATAATCTTCCTGCATTTTTACGTAATTACGAATAGCGCCAAAATAATTGCCAAGGTGCAAAAATCCCGTTGGCCTTATCCCGCTCATTACTATTTCTTTGCTGCTGCCCATATCAGGCGAAGATAGGAAAGTTGGCATCTATAACTATAGGCAGAATATGTGAATTATCGAATTGTTTTTTCTACGATCCAAATCCTTTTCCTGAAAAAATTCTTCCTCTTTCGCTATATGGTTCTTACCGATTATCAATTGGACAGGGATCAGGTGCCAAAGTATGTTTTATATTTGTCGGATGGAAGTAAATGATGAATTGGTTGATAAACTGGCCAACCTGGCTAGGCTCGAATTTAATGATCAGGAAAAAGAAGAAATAAAGAATGATCTTCAGCAAATGATCGCTTTTATCGAAAAACTCAATGAACTCGATACAACCGGGGTTGACCCGCTATTGCATATGACAGAAAATATAAATATTTTGAGAGAAGACGAAGTTGGTGGCATGATTAGCAGGGAGGATGCCTTTAAGAATGCCCCGCTTTATGATAACCAATTTTTTAAAGTCCCTAAAGTTATTAAAAAAAACCAGGTAGCCAGGGAAAGCGATAAAAAGTAAATCCATTTAAAGCAACCTTAATTTGTCAGTTTAATCATCCAAAAAAGAAAAAAATGAATTCAATTATAGAACTCAAAAGTATTAATAAAAGCTATTTTATGGCCAGGATGGAGCTTAAAGTACTAAGAGACATATCACTTGAAATTAATAAGAACGAATATGTCGCTTTAATGGGACCAAGTGGTAGCGGAAAATCCACGCTGATGAATGTATTAGGATGTCTCGATTCCCCAACGTCGGGCAATTATATTCTCAATAATAAAGACGTTAGTAAAATGCCCGATGATGAACTTGCAGAAGTGCGAAACAAAGAAATAGGATTTGTATTTCAACAATTTAATTTACTTCCAAGATTGACGGCTGCTGAAAATGTAGCCCTGCCACTCATATACAACGGCACTTCCAGGAAGGAAAGAACTGAACTTGCCCTTGAAATGCTCGACAAGGTTGGGTTAAGCGATAGAAGCCATCATAAACCGAATGAATTATCAGGTGGACAAAATCAGCGTGTTGCCATTGCAAGAGCCTTGGTAAATAATCCTTCCATCATCCTTGCAGATGAACCTACAGGTAATCTTGATTCAAAGACTTCAATAGAAATTATGGAAATTTTTGATAAGATTCATAGGGATGGAAATACGCTGATATTGGTAACTCATGAAGAAGATATTGCCGCACATGGCCAGCGCATCATAAGGTTAAAAGATGGAGTAATCGAAAGTGATCATAAAAATGAAAAGTCTCTCGTTGGAAGCCGGTAATCTTCAATTTAAAAAATAATATGTCCCATAAAATATATACCAAAACCGGTGATCAGGGAAAAACAAGCCTTATAGGAGGAACAAGAGTTTCTAAAAGCGATTTGCGCATAGAAACCTATGGCACTATAGATGAATTAAATTCCTGGATTGGTTTAGTAAATGATACCATAAACGATTTCAGCGCAAACCATATATTAAAAGAAATACAGGACAGGCTTTTCACGATAGGCTCATCACTTGCTTGCGATCCTAAAAAAGAAACCAAACTTCATATTCCGGATTTACATGAAGAAGATATTATTTTGCTTGAAAAAGAAATAGACACCATGAATGAAACCCTCCCGGCGATGAAACATTTTATACTACCGGGAGGTCATGCTACAGTTTCTTTTGCTCATATTGCAAGAAGTGTTTGCAGGCGGGCAGAAAGATATTGTGTGAACCTGAATACAAACGACGAGCCNNTGAATCGGTTAAGTGACTATCTTTTTGTACTGGCAAGGTATGCGGGTCATTTACATAAAGTGCCAGAAATAATCTGGAAGCCAAGAGTATAAAAACTTTCAATTCAGTCGAGAAACCATCAAATCATCTTCCCATCTTTCATATGCAAGATCCGGTCGCTCATTTGCGCCAGTTCCTCGTTATGTGTAACTATTAAAAATGTTTGTTGAAAACGATTACGCAAATCAATAAACAAATTATGCAATTCCCTTGCATTGGTAGAATCGAGATTCCCCGTTGGTTCATCTGCCATTACGATAGAAGGATTGTTAATGAGTGCCCTGGCAACAGCCACTCTTTGTTGTTCGCCTCCTGATAGCTCGCCCGGCTTGTGCTCAGCGCGGTCTTTAAGTCCCAATATTTCTAACAGCTCAAATCCTTTTTCCTGCACTTCTTTAGTTTTACGGCCTGCAATCCATCCGGGTACACATACATTTTCAAGGGCAGTAAATTCCGGCAATAAATGATGAAACTGGAATACAAAGCCAATATGTTTATTCCTAAAGGAAGCTAATTTTTTGCCATTCAATTTGAAAACAGGCATATGATCAATAGATAATTCGCCCTTATCTGAACGGTCCAGGGTTCCCAGTATATGAAGCAACGTACTTTTCCCTGCACCCGACGAGCCGGATATGGTCACAATTTCGCCCCTCGAAATTTCAATATCCACCCCCTTTAATACCTGTAAAGACCCATAATTTTTATAAATGCCCGTAGCTGCTAACATGCCTAAATGTAAGGTTAATGTGGAATTAAAGTGAGGTAAAAATAAATAAAAGATGACATGCATCGTTTACATTAAATTATTAATTCAGTAGTAAACCATAATTCACAAAACAATATTTGGTAATCCCGATTTAACTTTTACATTTGCGGAAAATTGGGAAGCCAAGATTTGGAATTAAAATAGAAAAAAAGGAAAAAATATGTTTTGGACTTTAGAACTAGCCTCGCACCTTGAAGACGCACCCTGGCCCGCAACTAAAGATGAATTGATAGATTTTTCAATACGAAGCGGAGCCCCTATTGAAGTAGTTGAAAACCTGCAGGAACTTGAAGATGAAGGCGGGGAAATTTATGAAGGCCTGGAGGATATCTGGCCTGACTATCCCAGCCAGGAAGATTTCTTCTTTAATGAAGATGAGTATTGAGCTAAAAGATTTTAGCAAAAAACCGTTCAAAATTTGAACGGTTTTTTATTTTAAAACATAATGCAAATCTTTTTGAAAAATACAGTGCGATAATAATACAACGATTATTTCTCCATTTGTTGTATCACACTTTCAGTAACCCCGGTAAACGAAAATCCCCCGTCGTGAAATAAATTTTGCATGGTAACATACCGGGTAAGGTCGCTGAAAAGGGTAACAATATAATTAGCACAATCTTCGGCAGTGGCAATTCCCAAAGGGCTCATCTTTTCGGCATAACTGATAAAACCATCAAAACCTTTTACCCCGCTGCCCGCCGTAGTTCTTGTTGGTGATTGAGAATATGTATTTACTCTCACATGTTTCTTTAATGCATAATGATATCCAAAGCTACGGGTAACACTTTCCAGCAAAGCTTTCGCATCAGCCATTTCATTATAATCCGGGAACACCCTTTGTGCAGCAATATAGGTAAGAGCCACCACACTACCCCAATCGTTTATTGCATCCAGCTTCATTGTGGTAGCCAGCAAGCAGTGAAGGCTAATCGCAGAAATGTCAAGTGTTTTCTGGTTAGCCAGGTAATCAATTTCTGTATAGGATTTACCCTTTCTCATATTGATACTCATTCCCACAGAATGCAAAATAAAATCAACGCCTCCACCAAAATGTTCTTTTGATTTGGTAATTAAATTAATCATATCATCATTGCTTGTCACATCACAGGGAATTACCAATGCTTTCACATCATCTGCAAGTTTATTAATGGCACCCAGCCTCATAGCTACCGGGGCATTAGTAAGTATTAATTCTCCACCTTCTTCATGGCAACGCAAAGCAGTTTTCCATGCTATAGATTTTTCGTCAAGAGCGCCAAATATGATTCCCTTTTTTCCTTTAAGTCANNTGTAGAAAGATTTGTATGATTCGTAAAATTCGGGTATTCCCTTACTGTAAAAATAAGATACTTAGGGTGCAAAGAAAAAATTCCTGAATTGAGTAAAGATAAATCCTAAAATAAGAATAATCATAAACACTGCCGAAAATGATAAAAGCAAAAGAAATAAAAACGTACCCATATTCCTATGCACATTTATTTTTGATTTCAAATAACTAACCACAAAAAAAGCGAGGTACATTGCACTTGCTACAA